>CAZITS010000928.1:0-2839 GCA_964542185.1 uncultured Pirellulaceae bacterium | reverse complement strand
GCTTCGAGTGCAAAGCCTTCGATGAGACACCGCCAATCTGGACTTGCTTGATTGGCCAGGTTCAAACGTGGCGCTACACATTGTTCAGGGTGTCAGCACACGCGTCGCGTCATCGCAGCGTTTCTGACCGACATCTCACGATCCGTCGATGGGCTTCCACGATTTCTTGGATCGAGCCAATCAGGCCGCTCGTGCGCCTACATTTCCCGAACCAGATTCAGTTCAGCCGAGACGATTCTTCGATCGGCGCCCGTTCTGCAGAAGGCCAGAAACTCAACCAACGGCTGGCCAAAGAAGATCTCTTGCTCCGTTTTGCAGAAGGCTGTCCGGGTAGCGACATCGCTAATCCGACAATTTCCTGAGTGAGCGCTACGCGGGGCGACCGTTCAATCAAAGGCACACCATTGTTACGCATTTCGATCATGGATCGATAGTCGTTGGGCAACTTCCAGAAAAACTCTTTGCCGATATTCTCTTCCGCATTCTTGAATCCAATTTGCCCGTCACCGCGCCCGACACGATTGGCAATTATCTTGACCTTGTCCACGAGACCTTCAATCTCACCCAGGCACCCTAATAATCTCACGACATTTCGCAATCCTGGCAGGTCGAGTTGTGTCACCAGAAAAACTTCATCTGCAGCATCAAGTGCCACCAGGTCAAGTGCGCTATATCCTTTTGACAGATCAAGAATGACATGCGAAAAGGCGGCTTTCATCAGGCTTATCACACGTCTCAATCCATCGGGATCGATGATCCCAGTATCCTGAATGGCAAGTGGCCGCGGCAGTAGATAGACGCCTGACTCATGGCGTGTCAACGACTGCTTGAGCAACGGAAGGTCCAAGCGTGCCACATTCAATGCGACATCTGCCAACGTGTAATCGGGCATGGAATCCAGGAACACGTCCGTGTCGCCAAGTGCCAAATCCAAATCGACCAGAGCGACTTCATTTTCCTGCTCTCTGGCTAACACACAACCCAGATTGACTGCGAGGCTTGTAGCACCGACTCCGCCCGATGACCCAGTCACTGCGAGCGTCAGATTGCGCTGCGTTTTCTCACCACTTGAACCGTCATCCAAGTCACTAATGCGTGTTAACGCGTTCGTTAAATCGGGCAGATCAATGGGCAACGTCAAGAACTCTTTCGCACCAACCCGCAACGCACGAAGGATCAATCCACCATCCGCCGTACCACTGGTAACCAGAATACTCGCGTCTGATACGAGATGCCCGATCTCTTCAACTAACCTGAGAGCGCGATCCGGATCTGCATCCAATGCAACGATGATCACGTCAGGCCGAGTCTGTACCACGATTTCTGCAAACAATTCATATCGCGCACACTCAGACTCCAGCCATACGCAGGCAAGATCAGCCAGAGTATGCTTGAGGGACTCTCGGCTGCTATCCTGAGGATCGACGATCGCCAGACGAAAAACACCACTCATAGACTGCCTCTAACCAGATGCTCTCAATTTTCGTTCAGATTGCCTCACGGAGAAGAACAAGCCGAACCTAACGCAATGACTCGTATCCCATTGGACCGACCATACGAATCACCCGCTTTCTCTCTGCCGCACTGGGGCGTAGCCGACCTCGTTTCTTTGTAGTCGTATCAATCACCACTGGCGGCAAACGCCGCGTTTCCTGGGATGTTGTGAATCCACTCGGTGTGACGTAACCCGTTGGCTTCACAGTTTCGACTTCCTGCGTTTGCTTGAACACCGATGGGCTGGCAGCCTCGGTATGCGATTCCTCGCGGGGGGAAATTTCAATTGCTCCCGAAATCGGCACTTCCAGTCTGCCACGGATGTACAAATCCCCGTCGTTCGGACTACGCGTAGATGTACCCGGACCTTGTCGAGGCACTTCATCGGAGTCCATCGCACCGACAAACTCTGGTGTAATCATGATCAAGAGTTCAATTTCATTATTTTGTTCGACGACTCGGCGGAATGCGGCACCTACCCACGGTAAATCTGCCAACCAGGGAATCCCTCGATTTTCGGTCTCCACACGGTGCTGTATAAGGCCGGCCAGCGCATAAGTCTGTCCAACTTTCATTTCCACCGCGGTATCGACCCATCTTGTGCGGATTCCAGGTACCGAAATTCCATTGATGGTCGCACTTCGAGCGCCATCAATCTCGCTGACCGACGGACGTACTTCCAGTCGCAAGTCACCATTGCCAAGTACGATCGGCACAAAATCCAAACGTGTGCCGAATTCACGATACTCAATCGACATTGTTCCCAGACTCTGTGGAACGATGATGGGAAACTCACCACCGGAATGAAAAGACGCAGGCCGACCACTGGTCGTAGTTAACACTGGTTCAGCCAACACCTTGACAAGGTTGTTCTGCTGCAACATTTCGATGAAACCGAAAAACGCGCTGTTGCCATCTACGATCCCAAAACTGACGGTTTCATTACCTGTCCCCACGGCACTTGGACTCCCACCAGTGGCCGCGGCGGCAACAGAACCAATCGTTCCACTGACGGTCTGTACGATAAAATTATTGCCACTGAGCTGTGCCCAATCGAAACCCAGTTTGCGCAGTTTTGTTCGCGAGACTTCCATTACCTTGACCTTCAAGGCAATCTGCTGAACGCCACCGATACGAAGATTGTTGATCACCTTGGGATAATACGCTTCAGCAATCCGCAATACTGAGCTCACCACGTCCGCACTCGGAACAAATCCTGACAAAATCACACTTTGCGCGACTGGTTGAACATGCAATTCAGCATCGGGAAACTGCACTTGCAACAGGCGCTCAAGCTCTCAGGCATCGCCATTTACAACGACGTCTACCGTATGTACCGGGCCAC
>CAZITS010000927.1:0-2841 GCA_964542185.1 uncultured Pirellulaceae bacterium | reverse complement strand
TGCGTCCGGAACGCTCCAGCGCTATCCCGACCACATCCATCGTGGCACTTGACGATACCGGGCGGACCTGACCACCGGAAAATTCTCCGACCAGACGCAGCACATGGTAAATCGGGTAGACACGCGACGGCAGTACCGGAAACACTCGTGGCACACGCACATCAGGCCCCGGTGACATCACGCCCTTCCAGCCTGTGGTCTCGTAATACGTCATTCCATCGGCCCCTGCTTCGGCAAGGTACTTGATGCTGCCCACTGTCCAACAGGCACCGAACAGCGATGCCTGCCGTAGATCCACGTTCGATGGCAACTCTCCTGGCAAAGGTGGTTGATTTACCTTCTGCACCTTAAGCGTAACCGGACTTACGAACAGACGCCGGTCTCCGACAAATTGCCGTGCACTGCGCACCGCCTCTCCCTGAATCTCCAACGTTTCGATCAGCGTCAAATTGTCACTTGCATGGCACTGCGGATTCAGACCAAACGACACCAGCCTCATCGCCGCAGAACCGGGACGATTCCGGTTCAATTCCGTGAAGTTCGTATCCTCGGCAACACCGATTTGCAATTGCCTTCCGAGCAACTCCCGCACTAAATCAAATCGGTCTGTGGTGGCCTCGGTGATGAACCACGAAGCAACCGGAGGTTTTACGCGTGCCACAATCGAAACGAGCCTCTCCAGTTCGGCTCTTGCTTCGGCGCCAATTCTGAGCGCCACGTGAAGTTGCAACCCCAACAACCTGGCTTGTTGACTGGCAGACGCCAATAAGGTCTCGAGGGCTTCGTCTCCGGTATCGACACTGATCCGCAGGTGGTCCAACTGGAGCGCGCGGAGCCGCCCTGTTTCCAGCTCGCTCAATTGAGCCACCTGACTCGACACTTGCATCCCGATCGCTGGTAGCGGCCGCTGCGCATTGGGCCCCCCAGCCACGGTCAGCTCAATGGCATTTCGCCGCTCAGGCTCTGACAACGCCAGTTTCGCTGCTGGGCCGGTCAGCCGAATTTCGACGCTCTGCTCGATTACGGTACCTGCGTCAATCGCGACAGGATACGGTTTTTCCAGAGGAGTACAGTAGGTCTTGAAAGAACCATCCGTCCAATTACGTTGGTCCTCCATCTCAAATGTTTCACCCTCACAGCGAACTTCAGCCCACACCTCGGGGGCGACCTGATGTGAGACGGCCCGCAAGTTCCGGGCAGGCTGATGGGGTGAGATCCACTGCGGAAACTTCCCCTTGGACCTCTCGCCGTCCGTCGTCTCAAGCTCCCAGGGTACTCCCGCGGCCGCAGCGGGATGCAACACACAAAAACCGATACGATTTCGCAGAAAACTTGTGTTGGCCCGACCACGAAAGCGAAACGTGACGCTTCCGTCTGCCGTTCCGACGATCGTACCCGACCAGCTGAAGTCAATCTCCCGCTCGACACACGCCACGTCGAAACTCAGAAAAAACTCTCGACCCTGATCACGCAACTTGACATTACTTACTTTCGTCGGCAGCGTTCCCCAGAACTGGTTTCGTACCGGCGCGTTAATGCCCCGCAACACTTCTATCCGGCCAATTCGCAGGAATCGAAGCATCGCATGATCCTGATCGAAAACCATGGAGAGTGGTCCGGCGCGGAGCGCAAGGGGCTCCGCGCCCAGCATCGCCGGCGTGACACAACAGCAGACCATGAAACACAGACCTCTCAGCTTACGCATCATTTCAATACCCCAATGTGTGAACTCACTCTTCTACCTGGCCCCCACCTCATCTCAGAGAATCAGATCCTGCACAACTCGGCCGCCCACATCAGTCAGACGAAAATCCCGCCCCTGATGGCGAAACACCAAACGTCGATGATCGATACCCAGGCAATGCAGCACGGTCGCATGCAGATCATGGACATCAAGTTGATCCACCGCGGCGTGAAAACCAAAATCATCTGTAGCGCCATACGTGACGCCGGGGCGTACACCACCACCCGCCATCCACATCGTGAATCCGTGGGGATGGTGATCGCGTCCCCACTTTTCTCCCCCGCCCTGGGCAACAGGAGTGCGCCCGAACTCACCACCCCAGAGCACCAGCGTTTCCTCCAACAATCCTCGTCGTCCCAAGTCTGTCAGCAGTGCAGCCACACCCCGATCAATCGCCTGACACTGCGCAGCATGGTCACGCTGTAGACTTCCGTGACTATCCCATCCCATATCGTAAAGCTGCACAAACCGAATGCCCTGCTCCACCATCCGCCTGGCCAGCAAACAGTTGCGCGCGAACGAGGGACGATTCCGTTCCACACCATAGAGGGCCAACGTCTCGGCAGTTTCGCCCTGCAAATCCACCAGCGAGGGTACTTCGGACTGCATCCGGAAGGCCAATTCGTACTGTTCGATCCGAGCCGCAATCTCCGGATCATTGACGAGTTCATAGCGACGCCCGTTGAGCCATTTGATCAGATCAATCTGCGCGCGGCGCGTTGGCTGGCTGGTCCCCTCAGGGCTTTGCAAAAACATGACCGGCGCGCCGGATGACCGAAACAACACTCCCTGATGTCGCGACGGCAGGAACCCGCTGGACCAGTAGCTATTGAGCAACGGCTGGCGTTTGACACCTGACGTCAGGACGATGTATGCGGGCAGATTTTCGTTTTCGGTGCCCAGGCCATAACTCAACCAGGCGCCCATGGTCGGCCTGCCCACGCGGGAGTCCCCTGTGTTCAACAGGGAGACCGCTGGATCGTGATTAAATATCTCACTCCGCAGGGAATTCACCACACACAACTGGTCCGCCATACCGCCCGTTTTCGGTAGCAACTCCGAGACCCAGGTCCCGGCGTTACCCCTGCGTGCGAACC
>CAZITS010000926.1:0-2842 GCA_964542185.1 uncultured Pirellulaceae bacterium | reverse complement strand
CCATCACATATCCCGCGTACTGCGTATTCCGCTCAATGTTTACGCCACCATCCTCTCTGAGGATCAAACATCGAAACGAATCCCCAACCCCGGCTCGGTTGGTACTGCGACCATGCCTTCATGGACCAATAGTGGCTCGAGGAACATCTCCTCGTAGATCGCCGTTCCGGTCGGATCAAACTCCAATAGCTGTGTCTCTACCAAAGCTGCCATCAAGTGCAGTGTCGCGGCCAGTCCGACACCGCTGGAAAAGTTATGTGGACTTGGAATCACGTTATGGGACACCGCATCGTGGCAAATATCTCTCGTTTGCCGCAGCCCGCCGCAACGCAAGATGTCAGGCATCACGTAATCGCAGCAATCCGCTTGCCACAAAGGCTCGAACCCTTCTCTGAGATAGAGATTTTCACCGGTCACAATCGGCATCGATAATTCCTGACGAAGCTGCGCATGACCGCGGTAGTCTAAAGGCGGCAGGGGCTCCTCGTACCAGAACGGATCAAACGCCTCGAGCTCGCGCCCTCGAGCCAGCGCGGTCTCGAGATCGAATGCCGTATTAATGTCAATCAGAAAGCCAACATCGGGTCCTATTGCTTCACGGATCACTTCACAACGCCGCAAGTCATTCTCTTGTTCCCCGGCCGCACCAATATGTGTTTTCACATAACGGAATCCACGTTGGACATAACTGCGTGCCAGATCGGCCATCTGTTGCGGCTCTTCCCAGTGCAAATCGCTGGCATAGGCCTCCACTCGATCGCGTTTGCGTCCTCCCAGCAAATCACAAACAGGGCGACCTTCGCATTTGCCACGTATATCCCAACAGGCAACTTCGATCGCGCTGACTCCACACATCACTGATCCAGCAGTTTCCCAAAACGGACTCGATGCGCACAACTGACGCCAGAGACCGTCGAGATCCAACGGATCCATCCCAATCGCCGCCGGAGCCAGACGTTTTGCGATAATCTCGGGCATCAGCAATGGATCGCCAAACGCATCACCGATCCCAGTCACTCCTTGATCGGTTTCCACAATGACAAAAGTAAATAAACGCCGATCTGTTGCCCCCTGCGCATTACGCATCGGCCTTGCCAATAGCCTTTCACGCTGCACGGCATAGAGATTCGTAATTTTCACGACGTGCCTCCTGGCTTACCATCTGGCTTTTTCGTCGGCAGCTCATCCATCGCGGGTGTGTCGAGAGGATAGCAGACCCCCCAGGCAACCACCAGTTTCATCAATATGCGGCCGCGACCAGCGGCTAGCGCCGTGGACGGCGTCCACGGCGTCTGCCACCCTGACGACCACCTCGCGCGGTATTGGGAACCCGGCTCTGCCAACGAATGCCGGCACGCATGCCTGCCTGGCGATGCTGACTGTAACTCAACTGGCTCGGGCGGTGTCGATTCAATGCCGTAGCCAAGGCATCACGAAGTTCAGCTGCGAGCATATCCGGCGGCACCACTCCGATCACTTGACCAGTCAACCCAAACGTGCCGGGCTGAATCACAATGAACCCAGAGCGGGCCTGCAAGCCTTGCACGGCCTGCAATGCTCCCGGTGCCTGCGCCGCCACATACTGGACCTGGCCGACAAAAGGCTCCGACCACGCGACTTGTGCAAGTTCTCGTTCCATACGGACGCGCTGGGCACGGTCCGGCCAGTAAACCACGACGAGTGGCTGACGATCGGCCGCAGCCACATTCAAGGCGATACGCAGATCCGCCAGGTAAGGAACCGGGAGTGAACCCTGAGCGTCCCGGCCATTGCCCGGATATCGTCGTGCAATCGCCTCCATAGCGCGCGCCATTTTCTTGATCGACGCCGGAGGCTGGGCGTTGATACCCGGACCCCGGACCCCACCAAACGCCCACACGGGACTACGACCGGACCTCACCAGCGGTGTCTTGCCATCCGGTGCCAGGAGCGCAAAGACGGTGTTCTGCAGATTACCTCCCGGGGCAAAAATACCCCGTAGCAGCCGACTTTCGGCGGCATCTTCATAGGTCGCCAGGCGAATGCAAACAAACTTGCGCGAGGCAGCGATTACTTCTTGATCGGCCAGGAAACTCCTGTCCATCCCGGTCTTGCCCGGTCACCACACGCCAGGTACCGAATGACACTGGGGAGCCGCGGAGACCAGCATGATCGGCTTGCCTGTCCGTTGCGCCTCTGCCAGACCACCCTTCCAGGTACCATGCCAGGCGATTTTGACCGCCGGTTGCGCGTTACGTTGCGCCTCAACGGTTGCAGTGAGCAAGCCACCAAGTAGTACCCATGTACTCATCCATACAGAAATGCACCACGGCTGCTTCGTTGATCTACAGTGTTGTTTCCCGTCCACAGTGCGATCCTCTGGGTAGTAATCGCAAACTCGCTTGAACCTGCTGGCAAGTCCAAACCCTCGCCAGCGGGTATCGTTTCGCTGTGGGTAACGAAGCAGTCAGGTTTCTCTCAACCTGGTAACCGAAACGGGCCCAGCGCAGGCTCACTTAACGAATCAAAATACAAGATGGCCCCGTCTGCGCAAGCGGCTCTGCCACGCTCTTCAGGCCGCCTGTCTTGGCATCGATCCGAAACACCGCGACATTTGCTCCCGACATATTGGCACACAATAAAAGCTCGCCACGGGGAGTAATCGCCAGATTTTGCGGCCCCTTTCCCAGGCTGGGTTCGATCGACAACAACGTCAATCGACCATTCTCAGCAATCCGATACGCCGCAATGCTGTCATGCCCACGATTCGTTCCGTACAAGTGACGACCATCCGGGGTAATTTTCAGATCCGCACAGTGGCTGACACCATCAAAATCGTCCGGCAAAGTCTTGATCGTTTGTT
>CAZITS010000925.1:0-2845 GCA_964542185.1 uncultured Pirellulaceae bacterium | reverse complement strand
TGTGGCTGAAAATGCTCTTCAAGTCGCCTGCGAACGGTTCCTTCCATTTCCACCCGATAACGCCCAGGGTAATGATTTCCCAGTGTTTCGGGACAAAAAGGCTCGAGGTCAAGAAATTGAAGTGTTTCATCCAGCACCTGCTGCGGTTGTCGAAAGAGCGCCTCCGCCTGCAGTACGAGGAGACGATGCGGGGCAAAATGTTGCCACCATATTGCGAGCTGTTCGGCGTAGTTGCCGCGTGCCAGGTAGGAAAAATGGTAATGAGGGTGACTCTGGTAGGAGTCGTCCTCTCGCATCCGCTCAATCTCGCCCTGCAATCGCTGGGGTTCCGCACGGATGGCGTCTGCGAATGACAACGTTTCTCGACCACGGCGCACATTGTGCTGGTAATGCGAGTACGCTCGATCTACCGGATCTCTAAGCAAAAACACCACCTTTACGCTGGGTAATTCGTTCACCAGACGAAGGGGAACCCTCGGATCAAAGATGTACCCGGGAGTCGCTTCAAAACATCGTTGCCCCCGAGTCCGAGCAGTGATGCGAGGAAAGTGCATCCGGTACCATTTCATGCCCCGAGAAAAATTCCTGCAAAAATAATTCACCTCCTTCTTCATCGCTGGTGAACACTGCGGGTGTTGTTCAAGGTATCCAAACAGGGAGGTGGTACCTGCCTTCATGGCACCAGCAATCAAAAACTCCGGGAGCGCGCGATGCCGGTGTGTGCAATAGCGGTACCAGTATGACGGCGTCATAGCGTGTCGCACCCGGTTGACCGCCGGCTGATGCCACCACCGCGTAACCAGTCGATTCTGTCTCATGTACCTATGACCTGCCAACGCGCCCCAACTCGCCACCTTTTCTGTCCCGACGGCACACCCCGCATGCCACCACTTCCTGCCAGGCGTGGCAAGAAATAGGTGTACGCCGTCCAGCCGCTTGGAACGACGCGTTCCTGCGACCATAGAACGCTCTCAGTAACCGTGACCCCCGAGCAGGCGAGTACCACGAAAGGGTCCCTCGCCGCAGTACCAGCTAGCGTGTCATCTAATGCTAGCGGTCACGAACTGACACGGGTACCGCCGCTCTTCGACATTGAACAAAACTTTTCTCGGTTCAGGCGTCGATAAGCACGACGACGCGAGACCCAATCCTGGCTTTCCGAATAAGGACGCAACCTATGCCGGCGGTAACGCTGCAACGCATGGTTCAATGGGCGCGAGGCATGAGGAGTTTTGTCTTACCTACGCACTGTGTTTCCTATCTTGGTCTCAAACGCCGTGTCGCCTCGCGGTCCGCTGACCACCCTCCTTATGCCTGCTTTGATTTTTGCAGGACGGAAATTGACAGCGACATGGGAAGATACCTGTTTCAGCTGGTCAGCGATTTTGTGCACCACGGGTACATGCCGCTTTACAGGGATCGCTATCGTTTTCTGGCAACCACGCATTACAAGAAATACAAGCGAAAGCTCCTCGAGTTGCCTTTCGGGATTTACCGCGATATTGATCAGATCGCAGGGCCGTACCTGCTGATTACCGATAACGACAGCAAGGCTTCGCCTGACGCGTTAAAGACGATCCGCATTGACTATACCGAGCGGCGTCCGGCGGATTGCTGTGAAGAAGCATTGCCCTTGTTTGTCCATCCCAACGTTCAAGCGCATGCCACCTTTCCACCGCGACCCGATCTCACCGCGGACCGCGTGGTACGTCTGTTCTTCGGCGGCAACACCAACGCCCACAAATATGCAGCTGGACCGGTGGTCGACAAATTCCGCATGCTGCCCCGTGTTGCGGTTCTCCAGCAAGTGCGCACCCAGGTAGACCGCGGCGACATCTTCGTTCCCAGCCACCACGACCAGCTTCAGGAACTGAAGCCAGCGGTATTTCTGTGCGCCGAGACACAGCACTTCCGGATCCCGTTCGAAACCTGGATGGCCACGATGCAGCAGGCCGATTTTTTCCTCGCCTGCCCCGGCGCCACAATGCCACTCTGCCACAACGTGATTGAAGCTCTGGCATGCGGGACAATTCCCATCCTGCAGTATCAAGACTATCTGCACCCCGCACTGGTGCACGGCAGAAATTGTCTCACCTACCACGGTTCCGATTCTCTGGCAGAAGCAATCCGCGTCGCGACCACGCTGTCGCGTTCAGATGTGGCCGCATTGCGGCATGGCGCCCACGCATATTTTCGGGAACATCTGCCACCTGGCGCACTAACGCGCCGGCTTCTGGCGCGGCCTCGCCCTGAAGTGACGCTCCTGCTGAACGCCTGCCGCGTTCCCCTGGCCGCGTAACCCAACTCCAGAGAGCGACGTCCACAGACGGCTGCGACCGTGGGTGTGCGGTTGGCCCGACGAGCTCGCTACAAATGCTTCTCCACAAATCTCCAGGCGGACTCATCATCGAATTCGTGTCCACCTTCGAAAATGATGTGTTCAAATTTCTCGGATACTCCCAGCTTTTCGTAAAACGCGGCAGCCCTGGGAGCAGTTTGCTTCCCCATTTCACGATGGGACGCGTTGTCCCGTGAACCTGCCTGTACCTGGTGAGCCCGAGGACAAATCAGGGCCACCAGATCCGCGTCCCGAAACCAGGTAAACCGGTTCTGGAAACGGAAATCGCCCGGTACGGAAAGTTCCTGTTTCGCATACCGCCCCTCCTGAACGCCAAAATAGCAGCTGGACACCGACACCTTGATGCGACGATCCAGGGCAGGCGCGACCTGCGCGTAATAGCCGCCGTAAGACAAGCCGACCATGCCAATACGCGCTGCGTTCACTTCAGGGCGTTGCTCAAGGACGTCTAACGCGTAGGTGATTTTCGCCACTTCGACCGCCGTG
>CAZITS010000924.1:0-2846 GCA_964542185.1 uncultured Pirellulaceae bacterium | reverse complement strand
GGAGAGACCGTTCGAACGGATCGTCTCAAAACTCTTTCAGCAGCAGCGATTCGCGCCCCAGGAATCCGAATGCCGCATTCTCCAGGACGTCCTCCTGGAGATACCAGAGATGGGGTGGATCAGGGGTGATATCGAACACCGCGTCCCCTTTGCCGAACGTGCGCACCCAGTCGACCAGATGCCCGTATTGACGTTCGGCCTGCGCACTCTGGAGATAATACCCGCGACCTGGCCAACCGGGCATCTCGACCTCCTTTCCCGTCCGTTTTTTCAGCCGCAGGATATCAGAGACGCGCTCGGCGAACGTGTAGCCGGCACGTACGCCGGCCAGGCGACGCTGATAACGCGGCTGGCCCTCCACGAACGCGGTGGCCCGCTCCAGGTGGCGGCGCAGCTCGGCTACCCGTTGTGGCGTGAACAGCAGGTGCATTCCGCGCCCGCCGCTGTGCACTGGGTAGGGATGCTTTTCCAAGGCCCGCATAAGCAGCTCGTGATAAGCCTTCATCGGTGCGGCCGCCGGACCGTAGTAGTTGTGGTAGTACAGCGCGAGTTCCCGTTCGAGGTCCAGGTCGGGATTCCACAGTAACCGGGCACACATATAGAGTTCTAATCCCTGCGGTCCCCAATGCGGGTGGCTTTCGTTATAGATGCCACGGATATTGAGTTCCCGGTAATTCCGAATCCGGTCCGCCATCGTGCGGACCAGTGGCAAGGGCCCCTGCCAGCCGTACCCCGACCAATACTCATAGGTATAGACCGCGGAAACCCCGAGCTGCTTCCAACGAGCAATGACCTGACGGGTCTCATGATTCCAATTCGGTGCGGGCGCGTGCCAGGTTTTCGTGTAATCGGCCCACTGATTAATCAGGCATAGATGGATGACAATGTTGGGTTCGATCCGCTCCACGATCGTGGGTGGACGAGTCCAGGCAGAATAGGCCTGTAGCGACAAGCGGGCCTCCGGCACGGCGCGGGCCACCAGCCGCGCCACACGGTTACTGAACGCGCAGACACGGTTGGACATCGATTCCGGATCAGCAGGATCGTCCAGAGCCTGGCACTGCGCACACTCGCAGAACGGACAACCGTCATTGGGTGAGATCGAAAACGTCACACTGTCGAGGTCGGTGCGGCCCTGTG
Source organism: uncultured Pirellulaceae bacterium (assembly GCA_964542185.1). GTDB lineage: Bacteria > Planctomycetota > Planctomycetia > Pirellulales > Pirellulaceae > UBA9264. The sequence goes on along the minus strand of CAZITS010000924.1, from coordinate 1,706 downwards.
CTCGGGAAATAATCTTGCTGGCAAACAGCTGCTGCAAATCGGGATTACTCAAGCAGAGCTGCAGCCCGGTGGGGTTACTCGGACGGACACCACCATCCGGATTCACTCGTCGACGCGCACCCTGGTAGAAACAGAAGTACTCGGGGTGCGCGTCAAAATAGTCCTCCACCGGAATCAACTGGTAATAAATATGGTCGAATGCAGGTGCCATCCGTCCGCCAAACCGCGGTTCATCCTCGGCATCAAAGTTCAACCGGTTGCGGACCGCCCAGAGACTCGCCTGGTCACTCTGTTCGAGGGTCGGTTGGCGGTATCTTTGAAAACCCCCAGCTAGCGTGCTGCGATACTCGTAGTCAGGGGCCGCGACGACTGTGTTTCCGATCGGCAGCGTCACCTTTTGACGCCGGGGGATATGTTCTCCCCAGGGCTCAGGCCGATACCAGCGGACTCCCAGACGTTCCAGGACTTCGTAGACACCGTACAGCACACCGCGTTGGCGAGCCGGTCCGCCCACAATCGCCAGCCGCTCGGAGGTTACGTCGATCAGATACTGCTCGGTACCCAGCTGTGCCGTGTCCAACGTCGCCGTCAGCTCGCTCTGTCCCACCGCAATATAAACTTCAGCAGGTTTCGCCAAATCCGCCGGCATCCGACTCCGTTCACCACCACCCCAGCGAAGAATCTTGAAATCACGCCCCGTGATCTTCTGGAGATATCGTTTCAATTCCTGGGCGGCAAATTTTTCGGCAGGCGACTCTTTATCACCCAACAAAATCAGCGGCGTCGGCTGATCCGGGCGGATCAGATTCAGTGCTGGCTCCTCCGCCCACAACGTGGCGGTCGTGTTTCCCAGGACCCCCAGCAAGAGGACCGATAACCATCCCATCCAGGTTCTCTGCATGTTCACCTTCTCATCACTCGTGACCGCCATGACGTGCACTACTGGTGACACACGCTGTCAGTTCTTTGCCGGGTTCGCTGGCTTGAGCAAGCGACCGAAAAACTCCAGCGTCGCCTGTTCTGCTTGTTGGCGGTGCGGTCCCCGCAACGAATGGGCACCTCCCACAATCGGTACCAGCCGGGTATCGACCTCGGCCGACCGCAGCCGCTCGTACATCCACACGGACTGGGCAAACAACACTTCTTTATCTTCGGTCCCGTGAATGATCAACGACGGTGCACAGGCGGGTGTCGCCCAGAATAGTGGGCTGGCCCGCACGTAGCGGCGCCGCGTCTTCACACTCAGCTTCTCTCCCAGAATTTTGGGAAACACGTCAGGTGCCTGGTCCCAGATCCCGAACTCACGGGTAAAGTCACTCGCCTGGCTCCAGGCGGCAACGCAGGTGATGTCCGATGGCTGATCCAAGTGCGTGTGATCACCCCGAAATTCAGCCACTCCATTGGTTGCCGCTAGAAACTGCGCCAGATGACCGCCTGCCGACGTTCCCATGGCGCCGATACGACCGGGGTGAATACGATACTCTTTGGCATGCGCGCGCAACCAGCGAATCGCCGCGCGGCAGTCATACAAGTGCGCCGGCCATTGGTGTTTCGGAGAGAGCCGGTACGAAATAGTGACCGCGACGTAGCCGTTCTCTGCCATACGTTTGGCAAAACCGTCCCAGGCGCTGCGCGAACCACCGACAAATCCGCCGCCGTGAATACAGATGACTGCCGGCCTGGGAGGCGTCTGCGCGTTGTCACCC
>CAZITS010000923.1:0-2847 GCA_964542185.1 uncultured Pirellulaceae bacterium | reverse complement strand
CCACCGTTTTACTGTCGTGGGACAACGCGACCGCACTGAAATCACCGTGACCAGTGTCGTTCCGGTCCAGGCTGTGCGCTTCGCTCCACCGGATCCGGACGGGATACCGGCTTTCTATACCCAGCGTAGCAGCGCCGGCGGTTTCCCGATTGTCGCCTCCGCGAAAGTCAACCCGTATGCCATCAAGGAAGCCACCTATCTGGTCAATCTGATGCTGGCCAAACGCCCCGACGTCCGCGCGGCTATGATCCGCAGCGGCGCTCGGCTCTGCATTCTGGCCTACAACGAATTCACCACCGACCAGCCGGAATTCGCCTGGCTCGGCAAACACCCCCTCAAGCGGTTTCCCAAAATCCCCCCCCAGGACTATTGGGATGCGCGTGCCCGTGGTTTGGGCGGCAGCGAGGAGGACCCTTTCTGCTCGTGCGCCGAAGAAAACCTGCTCGCCTACAAAGGCGACCCCTACGCTGCCGAGTGCATCCTGATTCACGAACTGGCCCACAACATCCACTTACGTGGCCTGATCAACGTCGACCCTGACTTCGACGCGCGACTCACAGCGACTTACGAGGCGGCCATGGCGGCCGGCCTCTGGAAAGGCAAGTACGCCAGCGTGAATCACCACGAGTACTTTGCGGAAGGCGTTCAGTCGTGGTTTGATAACAACCGCGAAAACGACCACGACCACAATCATGTGAACACGCGGGAAGAGCTGATCGAGTACGACCCGCGACTGGCCAACATCTGCCGTGACGTGTTTGGAGACACGAAATTAAGGTACAGCAAACCTGCCACGCGACTTCAGGGCCACTTGCAAGGCTATGACCCGCAGGCCGCCCCCACCTTCACATGGCCCCAACGTCTGAACGAGGCGAAAGCGCAAATCCGCCGCGCTGCCCAGCAACGCAGCCAAACAGCCGCAGAAAAGAAATAAATGGCCGGCCAGCCACTACACAAAACACCTCTATCAAAGTACCTAGCCCTAGTGCTGCGACATCGACGGCCTGGTCGCGCCACGGGGCGAGAAAGTAGCCCCGCGATGCTCATACAACGTCAGATGCACCACCCACATCCTCTTCCTGGCACCACAACCGAAGGTGTCTGTACGCGTCTGGCATCCTGCGCACGCCTCCTGTGCTTGTTGTTCTGCCTCCCGGCGCACCTTCTGGGTGTGGCCGCTGCGGCCGACCCACCCCCAGTCAAGAAACTCACCGTGGCTGCCGTCGATCACCAGCGGCGGACGATCTACCATTCTCCGCAGTCGCCTGGCTTTACTTGTTGGACAGGAATCTGGTCGATGCCAGACCAGTCCTTGATGCTGGCATTCACACAGGCAACCGGGCCACTGAAGGGACGCGCCAAAGCACCACCCGCGATCCGGCAGCGACTCAGCTGGCCGCCGGTGGGTCGCGAAAATTATGACATGACCGGACTGGATTTGAGTAATGTCTATCTGCGCTCAACCGACCACGGGAAGACCTGGAAGAAGGTGAGTCAGGACCATTTCCGTTCCTGTATGAATGGCGCCGCCTGCGCACGATCTCAATTAGCCCTGTCCGAGGACACCATCATCCGAACCGTCTGGGGCCGGTACCTCCCCTACAATGACCCACCGGTTCCACAGACAGGGCTGCTGCAACGTTCCAGCGACAGATCGCAGACCTGGCAACCACTCCAGGCTATTTTGGACCCGAAAACGATCACCCTGTTTGTTACCAAGTTAAAACGCTTGCGTGATGGGCGAATTCTGGCAATCGGCGGCGCCGCCGACGTACCCGCAAACAATCGTCTCTCGCGTTACGAGTTAAACGCCAGGTGGTATCCGGTGGTACTGGTTTCACGGGACCACGCGCAGACCTGGGGCCGCCCGATCAAGGTTGTACCCGCGGACGCCGCAAAAAATTGGGGCGGCGAGGAGTTTGATGTCGCCGAACTGGCAAACGGAGATTTACTGTGTGTTTATCGCCGCATTGACCCTGCCTCCGAAAAACGGAACCGCGAAGTGCGCTGGCAGAGCCTGCTGAAAAAACAGGGGCATCGCTGGACGCCCCAGCGCGTGGGTCCGGCCCCCTTTCCCCACAGTGGGCATCCGACGCTGCTGGCCACCCGTGAAGGAGTCGTGTTGCACATTGCTACGTCAGGCATTCACTGGACCCACGACGCGGGGCTCTCCTGGCAGCGACTGGACCTGCCAGGCACGCATTATTATCCCGACACGGTTCAGGGGCCCGATGGACGAATCTATATTTCCGCGCACGTCGGGGGGGACAACGCCTATGGCGCGGTCGATCAGTCGATCACTCTGGATTCGTTTCGCCTAATCGTCGAGCGTTGAACGTCCCCGACTTGCATGCCACGATACTGAACTAGTTGGGCCGGGATCACACCGAATTGACATTCCAACACCATGGCCATTCCGAATCACTTACCGACCACCTGGTCACCGGCGCTGACGTCGTTCCGCAATTGCTGGCATGACCCAGCTGAAACTGTGAACAGGGCACTTCCCCTGGAGAACCCCCATTCGCAAGGGCACTCGATTTTCTCACCACTGACTGTCATCCTGTGCAAGCAGAGCCAATCATCCATTCGCCTCCCAGGAGTTACCCGATGAATCCAGTTCAATACAACCGCCGGTCTTACCTGCAGCAAATGCTCTCTGGTTCTGCGGGGCTTTTCAGTCTGGAAGCCTGGAACAGCAAACGCTCAGACGCGGCGGCGATCGGTCCCAACGACCAGATCAAGGTCACCAGGATCGAGACCTTCGTGCTGAAAAATTCCTGGGTCTTTGTGAAGGTTTCGACCGACGCCGGAATTACCGGCTGGGGTGAAATGCTCAAGGACGAC
>CAZITS010000922.1:0-2851 GCA_964542185.1 uncultured Pirellulaceae bacterium | reverse complement strand
CTGTTACGGTAGTGTGACCGAAATCGGCCGGCCCTGGGCGGCCGATTCCAGTACGGCTAGCGCCGTGGCAAGCGATCTGCTGGCATCATGGGCGTCGCTCAGGGGTGTGTCTAGCTGTTGGATGACCCGGCAAAAATGTTCCAGTTGAACCCGCAGTGGATCGGCGGTGCTTGCGGTCCATTGGCGGTGTTCCAGAGGGTGTTGCCAGCCTCTTGGACTGCCCTCAGGATAGCTCCATGTGGTCAACTGTGGAAAGGTGAGTGAGCCCCGGGCTCCGAAGAAGTGGTAGCAGTTTTCGGCGGTGTGGTGATAGGTGGGGTTTTCGCCTGTGGTGGCTTCGTACGACCAGGGCGCGGGCGTGGTGTCTGAACCGAAAATAGATCCGAGCGCGCCGTTTTCGAAACGGAGGGAGATAGCCAGGGAGTCCTCTACCTCGAGCTGACGAGTGGCAGAACTGGTGTGGGCGAAAACCTCACTGATGTCACCGCACCAGTAACGCAGGCTGTCCAGGTCATGAATCAGGTTAATGAGAGTGGGGCCCCCAGCCGGTGGAATGCATCGCCAGGTCTGTTGGTAGTAGTCGTCAGGTTTACAGAGGGTCCACAGGACAGAGACGCCGACCAGCGGACCTACTGTGTCGCTTTTCAGGATTGAATGGGCTCGCCGGACCAGTGGGTTGTGGCGGCGGTGATGGCCGACAAGGACGGCGGTGTTGGTCGCGTCGCTGGCATCGATGATCTGGCGCGCGGCGTCGAGTGTGTCAGCAATCGGTTTTTCGATCAGGACCGGCACGCCTTGTTGAATGCAGTGTACGGCCTCACGGGCGTGTTCAGCGTTCGGTGTGGCAATGATTGCACCGTCTATCCGCTTGCTCTCCAGTAGCTCGGGTAGTGTGCGATAGAAGGAAACTCCAAAGTGATCTGCGACGGTACGAGCGCTGGGGTCGACATCGCAAATCGCGATCAATGAGCAATCCTTCTGGCTAGTGATGAGCGCGGCGTGCCGCCGTCCCATCTGACCGGCGCCGATCACAGCCAGGGAAACATGGTCGGGTGCGCTGGTCATCCAGGCTGCTTTCATCGCGGGGTTTCGGGGCCAGTCAGGATGACGCATCCCGGGGCTTGAGTCCGAAGCCAACGTGCTGGCTGTTGACTGAATTCTGGTGCTGTTCTTTGGCGTCGGTGTCTACTTCTGCGCTGGCGCCTCGATAGACCAGGGCAAAGGCCCGGCGTTGTCGTGTCGACGAATGGTTGGCATCTGCCAGGTGAATGGTTTCTCCGTGGTGGACGGCCAGGTCACCGGGTTGGAGAGTAACAATGGATTCGCGGCCGGAATCATCAGGGCCATAGTCCGTAATCCCCTGGGAGAACCCCAGGACATGAGTTGCGGCATGGGGTCGCAGGCCCCGCTGGTGGGATCCGGTAACGTACCGCAGGCAACCATTTTCTTCGTCGGTGGGATCGAGGGCCAGCCAGGCTGTGATGACCTGCGGGGGCGAGAGCTTGAAGTAGAAGTTGTCCTGATGGGGTGGAGTGGGGTGTTCGACGCCAGGTGGTTTGTTGAACCATTCGGGGCCCATGGAGACCGCCGGTTCACCGAGCAAACCAGCCGCCATTGCCATCCACTGGCGCTGCAGTGGGTAGTCGGTAAGAAAGGGGGTCTGCTGGAAGTGCTGCATTTGTTTTAGCGTTTCGGGACGCGCGCGGTCGTGGTAGAAGGCGCTGCTATCTGGCAAACCGGGCACAACGTCGCGGATGTAACGTTCGAGTGAATCCGCTAGTTCCCGGAGGTCGGTCGGCGATAAGAATTGCCGGAGGACCACAAAGCCGTCGCGTTTCAGCGTCTGTCGGGATTCTTCGTAATCGTTCATGCACACGCGTCTGGGAAAAGGTTGGCAGGCGAGAGTTACAATATTCTTGAACGCCAGCTCGCCGGCAAAGCTACTCTACGACAATGGCGGTGTCGGGCTCAAGCGGACACGTCGGGAATTCTGCCTCAGGCAAGAAGTCTGCTGTCGTTGTGGCAATTGACGCGACCGGAATGACCTGTATTGTCGGAGATGTGTGTGGACTGGCGGACGAGTTCTCCCGACACCTACAATGAAGAATAACACTACTCGCAACGGGCCGTATTTCCCATGGCACAGTCTTTTCCCGAATTGCCGATCCTCAATCAACCGAGCGACAGCCCAACTGCGCTGGAGAGCCTGGTGGCGGGCTCGGGGACCGAACGGGCGACCCGGCCGCTACCGATGAGCGCGGAGGAAATGCGCGACTGGGGATGGACCGAAGTCGACGTGGTGTTCGTGACCGGTGACGCCTACGTGGATCATCCCAGTTTTGCCATGGCGATTCTGGGCCGCGTACTGGTGGCCGCGGGCTTTCGCGTGGGGATTGTCAGCCAACCGGACTGGCATAACTGTGAGGACTGGCGACGGTTTGGAAAGCCGCGCCTGTTCTACGCGATCAGCGCCGGCAATATGGACTCGATGATCAACCACTACACGGCGAACCGGAAGGTTCGCAATGACGACGCGTACTCGCCCGGCGGGAGGATTGGCCTGCGGCCAGATCGGGCGACGTTGTCGTATTGCCAGCGGGCGCGGGAGGCCTACAAGGGTGTGCCGGTCATCGCTGGTGGAGTGGAAGCGTCTCTGCGAAGGCTGGCTCACTACGATTATTGGAGCGACAAGGTCCGGCGTTCTATCCTGCTCGATTGCAAAGCCGATTTGCTCGTGTTTGGGATGGGAGAAGAGCTGGTCCTGGAGATCGCGCGGCGGTTGGACGCGGGTGGGGCAGTTCGTGACTTGCGGGCGCTGCGAGGTGTGGCGTATGCGATGGGTGCCTCGGAG
>CAZITS010000921.1:0-2853 GCA_964542185.1 uncultured Pirellulaceae bacterium | reverse complement strand
ATCAGAAGAGCAGTAACATCGATACGTGAACCCGACCACCAGGTCCTGACTGGAGTTGTCGATGCGATTTACAATGCTCCGTTGCCTGTTTGCGGCTGTGGCTCTCGTGGCCGCTGTATTTGGATTCACCGCGCACGTCTGCAGCGATGAGCGACTGAAGCTGCCCTTCGCGGTTGTCGAATCAGGGCAGATGACAATGGGTGAAGACAATCAGGGCGGCTTTGACGAGAAGCCCGCACATACGGTTCACATCAGCCGGCCATTCGAAATAACTTCACGGGTGATTACGAACGCCGAGTACGAGCGTTTCGAACCCGAGCACCGCAAGTGGCGGGGTGTCACGCGGATTTCCAAGCAAGATGATGACCCTGCTGTCTACGTGAGCTGGCATGATGCGGTCGCCTTCTGTCGGTGGCTTGGCCAGCAGGAGGGTGTCCCTTGCCGCCTGCCCACTGAGGCGGAATGGGAGTTTGCCCGTCGTTCGCGGCCGCAGCTCTTTGCGCAGGATGGGGCCGTCGTCGAGAATTGGTGTCTCGACGGGTACGGACCCTACGCGGCTGGCGTGCTGACGGACCCGTTGGGGTACGCGGATAGTCCGATCAAGGTCACACGTGGCGGTCCGTGGAAGTCGAGTGACCAGCTGCCGCACACCACCAACCGGTTGGGAAATGTTCCGGGTGACCGAAATCGTGTGGTTGGTATTCGCGTCGTCCGTGGCCATTTGCCAAAGCCGTCGCCCAGCAAGATCTTGCCGACCCGCCGCTGGCAGCGGGAGGTGGTGCAGTCCCGGCACCAGTGGAAGTCGCCCGTTCCTGCGAACGTGCCCTGGTTCGCCGATCCCATTCCGTTTGCCAAAATCCCGTCCGAACTCGCTGGCGGCCCGCTGTACACAGAACACAACCACTGCCCGGGGGTCGCCTGGTGCCCCAACGGTGACCTGCTGGCAGTCTGGTACACGACCGTCGAGGAGTGGGGCCGTGAGCACGCGATTGCTGCCAGTCGCCTGCGGCAGGGTCGAGCCGTCTGGGACGCGGCCGATCTGTTCTGGGACGTCCCGGATCGCAACGACCACACCTCCACCATCTGGAGCGACGACCAGGGGCGGCTCTATCACTTCAACGGCATGGCGGTGGAAGGAGGCTGGCACGATCTGGCACTGCTGATGCGTGAAAGTCGTGACAACGGTGCCACATGGACACAGCCCCGCATCATTGCCCCGCAGCACGGTTTTGGAAACATGCCCATTTCCAGTACGTTTCGTCGCGGCGACGGTGCGATCTGCCTGCCGTGCGACGCGGTTCCGGGCGCCAACGGCGGCTCGATTCTGCACATCAGCAAAGACGACGGCAGGAGTTGGCTGCTGCCTTCCCGCGGCCGACCGGCGCCGCAATTTGCGATGGGTAACTCAGGTGCGAGGATCGCTGGTATCCACGCCGCGGTTGATCAGTGGACCGACGGCAGTATTGTGGCGGTCGGTCGCGGCGACGCGATTGGTGATCGCATGCCGCTGAGTATCTCGCGGGATGGCGGTCTCAGTTGGACCTATGCCCCCAGTCCGTTTCCGCCGATCGCCGGGGGGCAGCGGGCAGTGCTCCGGCGGCTCCGTGAGAAGGTGTTGATGCTGGTTTCGTTCACCGCAGGATCGGTCTTTACCAGCGCGAGTGGCGCGCCGTTTACAGGGCAGGGCATGTTCGCCGCGCTGAGTGACGACGGCGGCAAAACATGGCCGCTGCGGAAACTGCTGACGGACGGGAAACGCCGCACACTGGATGGTCATGCCTGGACCGATCGATTTACCATGGATGCCACGCACGCCGAACCGCGGGGCTATCTGGCGGCCACACAGACACCCGACGGTATCATTCACCTCATCAGTAGCGGGATTCACTACCGCTTCAACCTCGCCTGGCTGCGTCTGGCGAACCGGGATCCCTGATCAGGCCGTCGGTGGTGGCAGCAATCTGCCGTCACCTTTGCTCCAGCACCTCACGTACGGCGTCGGTCCCCAGCGCGCCGTGGTAGAGTCTCAAGTCGGCGATAGCTCCGGAAAAATAGTGCTGCGACCCGAAGCCGACGAGCAGCGGCCGGTCGTTGGTCAGGTTGAACAAGGGTCCTGCGCGCAGCTGGCTCGTCGTGACCCGCGTTCCATTGACGTACAACTTCAATGTGCGGCCCTGGCGGACGGCCGCGACGTGCGTCCAGGCCCCGCCGATATCGTGTTCGGAGCTGACAACCTGGCCCGCCTGATAGGCAAAAACCCGGCCCATCGACGGATCGGCGGGTGCGTCCAATGCCCGCCCCTGGCAAGCTCCGGTGGCGGCAAAGAGTCTGCCCTGAAAGGTCGTCAGACAGGTCAGGCGCAGCCAGGTTGCCAGGTTGTCTGCGGTCCAATCCGATCGGTTGGCGAGACTTCCTAGCAACGTCCACTGACCCTCTTTTTCGTAACGGTATAATTCCGCTTTGGGAATCACGCCCGCATAGAGCTTCCCGTTGTACACGGTCAGATCGTTGATTTCGTTACACTGCTGCGGGCCTGGTGGCAGGCCGATCCGTCCGAGTTTCGTCCACTTGTTTTGCCCGTCATAACGCAGAACATAGCCTTGTGGCCAGGTTCCCAGCAGCATCCTGCCGCCGGCCACCTGCATGGCGTGGATTTGCGTGATCCCATGCGGTTCGGCGCCGATCGATCGCCACGAAGTATCGCCCTCGTACTCGAAGACATTGCCGTGCGTTGCCGCGTAGAGCTTTCCACCAAACGGCAGAAAGCACTCGAAGTTTCTACCGTCGGGCGCGCCGCAGTCGATCCACTTCGTGCCGTCGAACTTGTAGGCATGCCCCTTGCCAATCACGTCC
>CAZITS010000920.1:0-2854 GCA_964542185.1 uncultured Pirellulaceae bacterium | reverse complement strand
GTCGTGAAAGGCAACGGTGCGATCTGGTCCGCTGAGTACCTGGAATGCCCAGTCCGCTTCCAGCGGCTTGCGGAGTTGTTTTTCGATCGGCATCAGACGGAAAGCGACCAGGTCAGATGCGTCTCCGTACATGGTCGTCTTGTGGGACAAGTTCCAGAATCCGGCATAGGTGTCCGCCTCACGGTCGTCGTAATCGAGGACGGCCCACGACATGCCGAAGCGTTTGTTTTCGGTCAGTTGGCTGGGTATGGCTTTGGTCTTGTCGGCGGGGGCGTGATCGAAAGGAGTTACAAAGAATTCGAGAGTCAATTTGCCGCTTTCACCAGGTTTAAAGTCATACTGGCAGGCAGAGTTGGCGTAGGGCAGGTCTTTGATCCAGGGCTGGCAACCCCAGACCATCGTCCAGTCTTTTCCCATGGCGGGGGTAAAAATATGGTAGTTCTGGGCATGGATCCCGTGGAAGCGAAAATGGGTGTCGAGGCGTTTGCGGAGTTTTTCGTTGGGATGCATTTGACGGATCAACGGCCCGCCGGAGAGGTCCCCATCAATGACAACTTCAAAAATGTCGTTGTGCAGATCATTGCGTGAGAAGTCCCAGTAATTGTCCTGGGCTTCGTAGAGAAAGTACAGTTGGTTGAGACCCTTGACCCAACCCACCTTGACCTTGACGTCCAGGTTGGCGGGGTCATGGTTGTCGCCCTGTCCCTTCACGGTGTCGCGCAGCTCTTTGCTACCGATCGTGTAGGAATCGGGGACGATTGACCAGTCTGCACTGTCTCCGTCAATGCGCGGAATCTGGTTGGGGGGGAACTGGAAAACCTGGTACTCGACACCGGGGCGCTCCAGGCCCAGCGCGAGCGCGGCAAGAATCAGGCAGGTAGGAGTCATGTTGCATTTTCCTGTTGAATGTGAATCACTGGAAACCCCGTCCAGTTGGCTGGCGGTCAGGGAGTTCCACACCAGTAAACGTCGTTGCTGAGCAGGTCGGTGTTTCCACTGCCCTTAACTCCAGCGGTGAAGAGCACGCCCGGTATCCCGCGCACGACGTTGGCACCGGTCGGTCGTTCCAGGTTGGCAAACCAATGGTGTTCGCGGTCGAGTCCTGAACTGAGGACTTGTCCTGTGAAGGTGCGTCCCACGTCCGGCGAGTGCAGACGCACGACATCTTCACGGGCGCCGTGGCGTATGCAGGCCGTGACAAACAGATCGCCTCGGACGTTAAATGTCATTTGGGCTGCAGGGCCGATCCGGAATCCGGGCCAAAGGCGTTCGACAACAGAAGCCAGGCCCCGCCGCGACCAGGTGCCCTGCCGATCAGGACACGCAATGTACATTTCCGACGAGTCGGCGTTGCCAGCCGAGAAAAGAATGTAGGGAGTGCCGTCGGGGTGTACGGCGATCGAGCCGCACTTGTGGCTCAGTTGGCCTTCGGAACGTCCACCGACGGCGATCTGATCGACCGTGTCGGAGGTCGCGGGTGTATCGACCGGGGTTCCGTCGAGTCGTTTCCAGGCCGGGGCGTCCGCGTCTTTGTAGAGGTAGCCAACCGTTTCACGTTGACCACCATTTTCGTGTATGCGACAGGAAAGGTGCAAACGATGGGAGTCGGGGCTCCATGCCATGGCCGCCTGGAAGTGACTGTAGCCTGGAGTCTTCGCACGCAGGATTTCAGGTCCAGCCTGCCAATCCGAATCGCGTGGTTTTGTCCATAGTTGAATCGTCCAGGGTTGCCTGGCATAACTGCGGCGTCCGGTGAGGTAAAGCGTGTCCTGCGCATGGCAGAGGAGTGTGGGATAGGTCAGCCGCTCACCAAAGGTGACAGGTTTGTTCCATTGAGACGCATCGTTGGGGCGTGTTGACCTGCGGTAATGGAAGGGGTGATGGTGTGGGTAATAGATGACGTGCAGAAAACCCTGGTGGTCGACCGTCAACGCGGGCCCGCCGTGGTTGTCATGGGCTGGGCCGAGATTGTAGACGGGAGACCATGTGCCGGTGGCGTGATCGAGAGTTCTGATTTGCACGCGAAACCCGCCGGGAAGTGAGTCGAGCCAGGTGACATGGGTCCGCTCGCCGACGGTAATGGTCTTGACGGCTTCGCTGTAGGCGGAGGCTCGGCCGGAACCCTTGCGGGAAATGTGGAATCGCGATTCCGTCGAGCCTAATGCAGGAGACGCTGCTCGTGTGACGGCAAGGGAGGTCGACGACAGTCCTGCCAGTATTCGGAAGATTGCATCGCGCCGCTGCATCGCGAGACTCCGGGGAAACGGGTTTGGAAGCAGTCGTACAGAATATTGTAGCGGCGTTGGCTGTGGCCTGCCGATCGTTTCCTGGCGGTCGTTTCAAGGCAGCCCTGGTTCCCAGCTGAAAAATGTTGAAGATATTGAAGGGCTGGGGTGTTGTGGTATCACGAGCCGCAGGGTTTTCTTCGATTTGCCTGCACGGAATGGGATGGTTCTTATGAATGATGCGTTTGCTGGCGCCACACGGTGCCTGGTCATTGTCGTTCTAGTGGGGGGCATGTCCGTCGAGGCGGAGGAAACGCGAGGTGTGATGAGCCGTGCAGTAGCCGGGCATCGTCTGAACTATCTGTTGCACACACCAACGGGTGACAAGCCACAAGCCGGTTGGCCATTGATCCTGTTTCTGCACGGTTATGGTGAATGTGGATCCAATCTCGAAAAAGTGAAGAAGCATGGTCCGCCAAAGTTGGTGAGGACGACTGATGCGCTGCAACGTTGTGTTCTCGTCTCCCCACAGTGCCCGCGCGACAGCTGGTGGCGTGTCGAGGCATTGCATGCCTTGATGGAGGAGGTAATCGAGAGTCGCGGCGATATCAATCGACGCCGCTTGTACG
>CAZITS010000919.1:0-2857 GCA_964542185.1 uncultured Pirellulaceae bacterium | reverse complement strand
CCGGCCCACGATCTGTTGCTGGGCGGCGCTGTTGCCGAAGCGCTCGATCTGTCGCGCGAAGATCCACGTACCGTGGCACGTTACGACACCAGTCGCTTCACCCGGCCGGGTGCCTGGAACAAAGTATCACGAGGGCGAAAGGGGTATTACAACGCCCAGACCAGTACCCTGGGAAAGCTCCTGTTGCTGTCGCGGCGGCTGTGCGAAGCCGGCTGTGGATTTGTGACGATCCATGCAGGATATGCGGGCATCTGGGATATGCATGCCGACCAGAACAACCTCAATATGACCGACGGCATGGAAGCGGTGGGGCGTTCTTTCGATCACGCCGTGGCCAGTTTCGTGGAAGATGTCACGGCACGCGGCCTGGCAGACAAAATCCTGCTGGTCGTTTGTGGGGAAATGGGTCGCACTCCCAAGATCAATCGCAACGGAGGCCGTGACCACTGGGGCCGACTGGCGCCGCTACTTTTGTTTGGCGGTGGACTGCCTGGAGGACACGTGATCGGCCAATCAACGCCCAACGGAGGTGAGCCCAACGCCGCCCCGCTGACGCCGAAACACTTGATTTCGACGATCCTGCACACGGTTTTCGATATCGGTCAATTGCGTCTGATGCCCGGCGTCCCACCCCAACTGAGTCAACTTAGCACGCCGCCGCCCATCCACTCTTGAACAATCATCGCCCGGGCATCGTGGGGCCGTCGAACGGTTTTCAGGCGCGGATTTCCTCACCCAGACCGGTCCTAGGCTCCCCCGGCCACTGCGGCAATTGGTGTTCCCAATGCAACGGAGTGCGGACGGGACAGGCTATCCAGAATCCGGGTTCGTGGATTAATTCCGAGCGCCTGGTAAATGGTCGCCGCCACGTCCTCCGGTGTCACAGCATGGTGCGCTGGATAGGCGGCGGAAGCATCAGAGGCGCCGTAGATCATCCCACGCGGCACTGGGCCACCTGCCAGCAAAACACTGTAGCAATGAGGCCAATGGTCGCGACCTGCCCGATCTGCGCCGGCGTTACTGGTAATCTGCCCTAACCGGGGCGTGCGACCAAACTCACCCATCACAACCAGCAGCGTCTCTTCCAGCAGGCCACGCTGTTCGAGGTCCTCCAGGAGCGCAGAAAACGCGCGATCGAAATAGGGCAACAGTGATCGTTTGAGCAAAGGAAAGTGCTCTCGATGTGTATCCCAGGACTGGTCATAACGCCGCCCGGTGCAGACCGTCACCAACCGGACCCCCGCTTCGATCAAACGCCGACTCAACAACAGGCTCTGGCCAAGGTGAGGAAGACCACCAAACTTGCGTACACCGCGCGAACGATCCGAGCGGTCAGGTAACCCATACCGCTCGCGGATCGCCAACGGTTCTCGAGCCACCTCAAAGGCGCGCTGGGCCGCAGTCGTCTGCAACAAATCACTCGCCTGCTGCCGAAACTGCCCGATGCGACTTCCGGCACGTCCATAGCTGGCACTCGCATTGAACTGATCCAGCAACACCCGCCGCCGCTGCAACCTCGGCAAACTCATACCAGCGGGCAACGCCAAACCGGGTACCCGGTAACCCGCCACACTGGGGTCTCCCGCGACCAGGGGATCCCAGGCAGACCCCAGGAATCCCGCGCGTTCACCAGGAATTTCACTACCGTTATTGAACATGACTTCCGGAATGTGGACGAACGGAGGCACGCGGCGACGCGTGGCCCGTAGATGTGCCAGGACCGCACCAAATGGAGGAAAATTCTCTGCCGACTCCGCAGTCACCAACCGCCCCTCGCGCACCGGTGAACGCCCAGACAACGCGTAATAAGCGCCTGCATTGTGATCGTTGATGCGATGGTGGACAGAACGAATCCAGGTCACCAGGTGCATCTGACGCGCAGTCAACGGCAAATGTTCGCACACCTGCAACTCCGGGTTGCGCGTGGCAATCGGCTGAAATTCTCCCCGTATTTCAGCGGGAGCCTTCGGCTTCATGTCCCACAAATCGATATGACTGGGACCGCCTTCCAGGAAAAACAGGATGCAGTTGCGGGCGTAGGGCTTTTGCTGTGCCGCCGGAGGTCGAGCCAACAACTGTTCAAGTGACAAGCCACACCCAGCCGTCACCCCCGCCAACATGGCCCGACGTGAAACGCCAGCCGTGTTGATTGCCTTGGCGCTCATGTGCATGCCGTACTCCAAACTGTCGGGCGCGACGACTGCAGTATTGCGTCCTGTCTCACACACACTGGATCATCAGCCCAGTTCGTCACGAATCACACGGACAGTGTGCCGAAAAGCGGCAACTGTCTTTTCCATATCCTCGTCGGTATGCACTGCCGAGGTGGGCCCTCCGGGCCAGCCGGGCAAGTCCACTCCCTGGCTGAGCATACCGATCCGAATCATGCGGCTCGCCTCCGAGCCCGCCGCCGCCTTGATCTTTTGATAAGACACTTCGCCAGCTTCTATCTGATCGGCCGTCACTGCCTCGTGATCAGGATTGGTAAAAATGTGAAATCCCGAGAAAGTGCCATAGATACACCAGTCGAGCCCTTCATCATGGATGACGCCACGGAGTGCTTCGCGCAACCTGGCCGCGTAGGCATTAGCCCGCTCGCAGGCATCGGTATCACGTACCAGCGTCAATGCGGCAATCCCAGCGGCGGCCGACAACGGATTGGCGTTGAATGTCCCCTGGTGCGTAATCTTCTCGCGATCTGCGTCCGCGGACGCACTGTAATCTAACCAGTCGAGAATCTCGCGGCGTCCGGCCACCGCGCCACCGGGAAGTCCGCCCGCGAGAATCTTGGCCAAGGTGGGTAAATCGGGCTGTAGAGGAGAGCTGCCCGGGGCGCCACCGGGGGAACATCGAAAGC
>CAZITS010000918.1:0-2860 GCA_964542185.1 uncultured Pirellulaceae bacterium | reverse complement strand
TCGCTGGTGGTACGAGTACTCCGGAGGAAAAATGACCGACTGGGGAGCTCACCACGTCGACATCGCCACCTGGGCGCTCGGCGAAGACGAAGCGGGCATGGGCCCTGTCGAAGTCGATGGCACGGATTCCAAACACCCCGTTCCCTACGAAGATGGTTTCGCAACGCGCGACGACAGTTACAACACCTCGCATGACTTCGCGATCCGCTGCAAATTCGCCAGCGGTATCGAAATGGTTGTGGAAAGTCGCGGGGACAACGGTGTCACCTTCGAGGGCACCGAAGGGAGAATCTTCGTCAACCGTGGCAAGATCACCGGCACACCCATCGAGGAAAAATGGGACGACGGCAAGTACACCGACGAAGACGTTGTGCGCCTCTACAAGGGAAAACCCCACGAGGGCCACAAGCAGAACTTCTACCGCTGTATTCGCGAAGGCGGCCTGCCGGTCTCCGACGTCTTCACCCATGTCCAGATGCTCAACACCTGCCATCTCTGCACAATCGCAGCCAGGCTCGGGCGAAACATCAAATGGGACCCCAAGACCGAGAAGATCCTCGGTGACGAGCAGGCAGCCAGCTTTGCCGCCCGACCTCGCCGCGAAGGATTTGAAATCCTCAAAGTGTAGTTCCAAATTGGACTCGACGTACCCTGTAAAGCACGGCACCCCCTGCCGTGCTTTACAGGCGGCCGTCCATCGGCGTCAGGCGGGGGCCTGCCTGGATGCGGTCCGTTACCGCGTGACCTGGCCCGCATAAAGTTCGTGAATCGGGCGGCCGGTCGTAATCGCGAACGGGCGCCCCAACGGATCCTCAAAGTGACCACTGGGATCGACGCCCAAGGCAGCAAACATGGTCGCTGCCACATCCCACGGGCCCAGGGCATCGCCAGCGGGCTCTCCACCCCAACGGTCTGAGGCACCCAGCACGGCCCCGGGCGTCAGACCGGCACCCGCCATGACAATGGAGTAGACACGCGCCCAGTGCTTCCGCCCTGGAGTGCGGCCTAGAAAACTCGGTTCCAACGCAACCTGAGGGGCGCGACCAAACTCACCCATACACACCACAAGAGTCTCATCCAGCAGGCCGCGTTCATCCAGATCTTCGAGCAACGCAGAAAAGCTTTCGTCAAATCGCGGAAGCAAATGCTGACGTAGCGCTGAGAAAATGTCGTTGTGGGTATCCCAGCCATAGGCTTCCGTGTCGAGCGGATCCTTATCCTGACCACGGTTACTGTGGTTAAAAATCACGGTGATCAGTGGCACGCCCGCTTCAACTAATCGCCGGGCCAGCAGGCATGCCTGGCCACTCCGGTGTCGACCGTATCGGTCCCGCAGCGCCGGCCGCTCGCGGCTCAAATCAAACGCCTCCCGACTCTGGGGAGATAAAAGCATGTCGGACGCCCGTTCATACAAATGCGCAACGTCCCGGGCGTCCTGGTACCTGCCCAGTGCCGCGGACCTCGCATTGAGCGACTCTTTAAGTGCCTTGCGCTGTAGCAGACGTGTTTTTGACAAGTGTTCACGCATCGCCAGACCTGGAATTGCCACAGCCTGGCGACTGACATCTCCGACCACTACAGGCTCGTATTCACGTCCGAGAAAGCCTCCATTCTGGCCAGGCGAAAGCGTGAAAGGGACGAGGGCCGGCCCATTCACATGCACCGCCTCAAACAGAGCGCGGGGATTTTTTGTAATCCGGTTCCAGACCGCTCCATAGGTAGGAAAATCATTGGGACTCGGAGCCGGGTTCGAGGACAACCGCGAATGATAACGGCCGGTCAACGCCAGATACGTTGCCGACCCATGATCCAGATCCTCGTGGGACAAGTTACGCAGCACCGCAAAGCGATCGGCGATCCGGGACAGGCGGGGCAAATGTTCACAAAAAGCCAGTCCTGGCACCGCAGTCGATAAGGTGGAGAATGCACCACGGATGTGGTCTGGTGCCTGTGGCTTGGGGTCCCACATGTCAATCTGGCTTTGGCCACCGCTGGCGTAGACCAGAATCACCGAACGTGCACGACCAAAGCCGGGGAACTCCTGGTTCGGCGGGCCGGACGCAGCAGACAACCTCCTGCCTGAACCCGGTGTCGCTGCGGGCAGCATGCCCCAGCCGGCCAACGTGGAAATCCGCAACCATTCACGGCGATGGCAACTTCCGCCCGGCCCACCAGCAGAAGCAAAAAAACGGAGCATGTTCTCGCCACTCCCAACCACGCAAACTATCGTGACTGGCTATTCTATCTGGCCGACCGAGGCCAGGAAACCGTCGCTGCCACCGGCAGTTGAGGAATCGGCCGGCAACGCGTACGTTGGGTGTATTAAGGACAGCGTATTCCTGTCCGCATCACGCGGATGCTGAATTTCGCCACCTCAACCCTGTGATTTGCTATGACCGGTGCCGACCTGCTGATTGAATGTCTGCGTGCTCAAGGCATGAGTACTTTATTTGGCATGCCGGGCACCCAGAACCTGGCATTGTACGATGCGCTCTACCGTGCCCATGCGCAGGTCCACCACGTGCTGGTCCGCAACGAACAAGCCGCCACCATGATGGCCAGTGGCTGGGCGCGGGCCACCGGCCAGGTAGGAGTCGCGCTGACCGTCCCGGGCCCAGGCGCCAGTAATGCCAGCACTGGAATCGCAGACGCCTACACCGACTGCCAGCCCATCTTACTGGTCACGGGTGGCGTCGACCGACCGCTGCACCAACGTGACCGGGCCAAAATGTTCCACGGACTCGATCAGGAAACGTTTTTCCGGCCCATCACCCGTTACTACGGCTGTCCACAATCTGCAGACGACATTCCGAAAATGGTCGAGGAGGCGTTCGCGGCGATCTGGGCTGGTCGTCCCGGA
>CAZITS010000917.1:0-2864 GCA_964542185.1 uncultured Pirellulaceae bacterium | reverse complement strand
AACATAGTGTGTCAATTTCGTCTGCATTGAGTGACTGGGCAAATTGGAGCAACACCCAGCGATTGGCCAAGTGGTCAAAAAGCACCATCGGGTCACCGGACGTCCCCAGCGCGCAGGTCGACGTGGCTGGAGCCAGAGTCCCCATTGTGAATTCGGTCAGCAGCTGCCCGTCATCCTTGCTGAATACGGCAACTGCCGAATCGCCTCTGCCATCCTCAACTACGAGCGTATTGACAGCCTGGACATAGTAATCCAGACCGACAGCACCAACCGTATCTGGAGGACTCACTTGGGCGAGAGGATTCTCGCTTAATCCCTCCACATTGACGATCGGATTACCAAACGCCAGTAGTCGTCGATCTTCGAGTGACTCAAAGCGCAAGCCGCGGCCACGGTTCGCATTTCTACGTTTCAAACTCTTAGCCTTGCGTGACTTAGAGGCCTTCACCGGCGATCGTCTTTTCACGGCTGTTTCCCTAATATGGGGGCAAGATGATGGCTATCTATGCTGCCTAGTTAAACCAGTCTAGTTACGGGTGTGGAATAATTCCACGATTTTGCACGTCTACGGGCCACCCGCAGAACGGCCTCAATCACAACGCTTTCCAACCGTCTCTGGTGATCCAAATTCCCTCACGGGGAATATGTTAATTTGGTTCGATTGCACAGTATGGGAAGAATCAACGCTCCATGATAGTTACAGCAGTCAGACTGTCAAGAAAACGGTCAAAACGTCTCCTGAATCCAACAACTACCTGGAAACCAGCACCGCATTCCCAGAGAACGCAGCCACTCTGGACACGCCATCCTGGGTTACGCACTAAAGGTCCCCGAGTCTGATTCGCCATCTTAGGCGTTGATACTTGAGCAATCGGTACCACCGCCATCACAAACTACCCTGTTTAACTCAGACACCCGAACTGGAAACCGGCTTTGAGCTGTACGAAACAGGCTGTCTAGGACGCGGTCACGACTCCATCGCCACCTCAAGCAACCCAGGCAACCTATTTCAATGCCATAGTGATAGCCAGGTGCAGCGTTGCAGATCTGTGTGGAAATCGAATAACTGCAGAAGGCCCTCTGTCACTTGCCGTATCAAACGACACCGCCGCCGGTGAGCCGCAGATAACGTTTCTCCCACGGGTCGCATACTTCCGTGGGACGCGGGCTCTCCGGGACCAGCATCTGATGGACGGCAATAAAAAAACGCTTGCGGCAGCTGCCGCAAGCGTTCGGAGATTCAGTCACACTGGGGAGTCGTAAGGTTTACCAGAGGTATTCCAGCCCCCAGGTCGTACCATGGAAGAAGACGTGACCGTTATCGTTGATCGTGGGAAAACGGTCGTTCTGGAAGGGTGCTGAGGCGTTGAAGTTCTCCGGGGCCAAGGCGACACCGTCGGCATACAGGAACTGGTATCCACCTCGGAAAGTAAAGTTGGGATTGATCCGCCAGGTGACCATGATGTCCGCCTGGGTCACCATGGCAGCCGATTCTTTACTGACATGTTCCAGGGCAAACAGGATCGGTCCGTCAGCATCGTTGGCGTAGATCTTGGTTTCCTGGTCCGCACGATTCACAAACACGCCGGCCTTCGCTTCCGCACCCACTTTCAGTCCCGGAATCACCGCGACCCACAGGTCACCACCTAACTGGTACCCCACCATACTGTTCATAGTGCCTACGTTGTAATCCATACTGCCCACGACATCGTTAGGCTCCGGGTTATTGGCAATTTCATAATCGACAAACGTCTGATGACGGAACGATTCTTCCAGCTGGAAGTAACGAACACCCATTAACCAGGATCCCTGAAACCGGCAATTGGGGCCGACCCAACGACGGCGGAAGAAGAGATCCGCGGCGTCAAAACTCGTCGAGTACTCGATACTGTGATACTCGGCCGAATCTGTCTGCGGAAAACCACCACGAACAGTTCCCGAGCCCGTAGTCTGCGGAGGTGGGTTCGTCCCAAAATCGCTCATGGCTGAGTACAAATCATCGGTTTCATCATAGACCGAAGCGGCGGCGACAAAATTATTCAGTCCTTGCCAACCACCTTCGATACTGAACCCCGGTCCCAGCTGAATGGCTGCGGACACGCGGAACCCGATTTCATCGTCAAACTCCAGGTCTTCGGTACTCAATGCAACCACCGGATCTGCCAGACCGGCATTACCCTCTGAACTGAAGATCACATTACGAGACACTTCGTCTCGCGTCAGATAGGTTGTCTCAAAATGGATGTCGTACCAACGTGGTGCACAAATGCCACCTTCGGCATAGGGCAACAACATGTTGAGTACGCGGTGCAGTTGGAAGTTCCCGCGAAATCCACCCATTTCCTCGTAGGATTCTACCGGCGGCTCTTCTCCCTCTGCATAGGTCGCCGGCATCACCGGCGAGCCATAGCCAGCAGGGAGACCGCCAGCGGCGGGTGGAGCAAAGCCGGGGGGAATCGTCGGTTGCCAACCCGGAACTGGTGCCGGACCAGACGCATAGCCCGAATTGATCTGCGTCTGTCCGGTCGCCGCGGTCAAGCAAGCAACGAGCACGATTACCGATATCGTCCACGCCGTGTGCAGCTTCATGGGTTTCTCTCCGCGTCGGCTCCAATGCCGCCATGTAATTGCGATGTACTCTTCCAACAGAGGTCCGTCCTGGATCGAGTCAGTCCGTGTTACAAGGCCTGAAACCCTTGCCTGCCGTCAATCGCCAGGCAAAATCCACACGACCGGCTCTACCGGAACCACCATCTACATCGGCAAAGTCCGGAGAAGACTCCTGTCTTTCCCCTTTTTACTGACACAAAAAAACGGATGGGCAAAACTGCAGGGACCAAATGACCTGTGTGGCCTGCTAGCTG
>CAZITS010000916.1:0-2864 GCA_964542185.1 uncultured Pirellulaceae bacterium | reverse complement strand
GCAGAATGGCGTGCCGAGAGGGCTGAAAGCATCCGCCAAAGCGAGCACTGGTGTGGAGAATGAACACGCGACGACTTTAGCCCACAAGCAGGAGCATTCATCGAACATCTCGCCCGAGGCGCGCCGCCATCCCTAAGCCGCCTGGCGATGAAACGACTTCACCAATCCGACGACATGCGACTTCACTTCGATTTGATCGAGCTTCAACGTCTCCATTTCCTCCGGCGCCGCTCTAAGGAGGATCTCCGGCAGGCCTGTCGCTTTGTTTATCGTCGTGCAACGCGCCCAGTCCAAACGGTGTGAAATGGAACGCGCGGCTGGCGTAGCCTGCTTGGGCCTGGCCGTGTCCGGACTCCAGCTGCTCACGGCCCGACGCAATCGCTGCATGAAACGCAGCGCGATAGATGCGGCGGTGCTCTTGATTGCCCGTCAGCCTGATCTCGTGCGCGAAAGCCAGCGAAGCCAGCAAGACCGTGGAATAGCTGTTGCCCTGGCGACCACCGTCGCGAAGGTGGGTGCAAGCGGTTGCCCAGAACGCTTTGGACCGCTCGTCCCAGCACTCACGAATCATCTGGTTCAGGCCGGCGGAAATGGCTTGCAAGACTGCGGGGTCACCGGTGGCCTGGTGATAGCGTGCCAGAGAACTGAGTGTAAGAGCCAGTAGATAGGAATTCTGTCCGCGGCAGCGTTTGCCAGGGCTTTGCATCGTGCAGTGGCCATAAGCCAGCATAGCGACCCAGCCTCGCTGGGGGGAAAGGTGTTTCTGCAGCATTTGCCAATGCCGGCGGGCGGCCACAAGATACTTGTCTTCCCCGGTGGTCTCCCAAGCCGTCATGAGCAGGTTCAATGGCCAGCCGATCTCACGGAGGTGGTCCGAATAGCGGCCACCTTCGCTGGCCACACGATCGGCGGCTAACCGAGCGATGTCCAAGGCGCGGCGATTGCCCGTCAGCAAATAGGCATCGCAGAGTCCGCCGATCCAGACGTGGCCCAGATTCTGTAGCATGCCTCGCTGGTACCAAATGGGTGCCGGCAGATCCGCGCCGTCGTAGTAGCCGCCCGTGTGTCCGACACTATGCGTCCAAATGTGGCCCGGTTGCGGCTGCCCATGGTGGTCCAGGCCCCGGATCTGAGGATTGACGTCATGTACGACATCGACGTCCATCAAGTGGCCGGCGCCCTGTCGAGCGCGATCGAAGTAACGCCGATCACCGGTCCTCAGGTACTGTACGAAGAAACAATGCGAGGTGTCGTATTCCTGGTTTCCCCAGCCGCCGCCGAACTTTTTTTCATCGTACCAGTCGCCGAAGTTGAGCAGCCCGTTCTCACGATTCGACTCTTGATCGGCGAGGTGTTTTTCAAACATCTTGTCGAACCAGGTGTCGTAGCCGTGGTAGCGGCTGGCGTCCGCCGGCGGACAGGCGGGGAGGACTCCGGTGGAGCTTACGTAGTCAGGCGTGCACTGTGCCAGCAACGGCCGCTCGGTCGCGCGAAAGAACGCACGCAGCTTGCCCGTATTCATGGCGCCGGCGAACGGCATTGCCCAGAGCCGATGTGTCCGGGCAGTACCCACCTTGAGCGAGTAGACACCGTTGCGCAGGTAATAGTAATGCTTTACCTCTTCCAGCAGCGGGTGGCCGTCGTATTGGCCCTGGGGAAAATCGGGACACAGCCCGATGCGCAACTCGCCCGCTTTGACCGCCAGACTCTTCGGCCAATTCTGCCAGAACTCGCGCACCCCGATTGCCATTCCGCCAACGGGCGTTGTTACTGCAGCCCATCCGGCGGCGCGGCCTGGTGACGCCTGGCCGTTGATCTGATACTGCCGGTCGTCGACTTGAACAAGCCGCGAGGCGTCGACGGTTTCTCGATTCAGAACCAATGGCCCGCCTCCCCCTTTCAGCGAACAGACGATCTCGATGGAGTCAAACTTCGCCATCAGCGCCGCTTGGTAGTCGTTGATAAACGTGTAGTCAAACATCAGGAACGGTTGGCCACGAAAAGCGTGCATCCGCACGACGTACCGAAACATCGAATCGTTGCCAACTCCGTGGCGGCCCTCAATTCGGATGCAAGCGCGTAGTGGTCCGTGTTGCTCGACGGTCCACGTGGCCAACGAGAGATCAGCCCGATAACGCCGGCCGTCGGTGGCGACCAGGACAATTCCGGTTTCGCGCTCGTCGGTCAGTCGCTCATTGTCGGTGAATTGGCCGTCTTCGTTGACATCCAACCAGATCGCATCGAGCAAGCGGAGGTGGTCGGCCGCCAACTGGATCCGCAGTGGCCCCGTTTCCATCCGCGGCACAATCGGCTGCGCGGGTGTTGGGATTGTTACGACCAGCGGAGGTTCGTTCGTCGAGTCGCGTTTGACTGCTGTCCCGCAGCGCACCAGAAACTGCATTGACTGCGCTGCCGCCAGATCGACTTGGAAGTCCAGCAGCAACCAGCGAACCGACCCGTCAGCCCAACGCGCGAGCGTCTCGGTTTGCAGCGGGATCTGTTCGCCTGCCGGATCGAAGAGCGCGACCTGCTGATCGCTGCGAAGTTGCCCTTGACCCAGCGGGATTCCGGAAGTGACAGGCCAGGCAGCGCGAGCCACACCGGATGGCTCGGTAACGGTAATGGCGATATCGTTGGCTCGCGTGCTGGAACCAAGCAGGATCAGGAGCATACACATTACTAGTTGGACAAGCCGTCGATTCATTTTTTCAGTCTCCATTTCCGGCCAAATACAAAACGAGGATGGCAAATTGCGCACTCTGACCGCCCCACAGGCACTGCTGGTTCAGAGATACCTTAGCACACGAGTACGATCAATTGTCCTGCCCGGCGCGCGCTGTCCAGGTCAGTGATTGCGACAATCG
>CAZITS010000915.1:0-2864 GCA_964542185.1 uncultured Pirellulaceae bacterium | reverse complement strand
TTCGCTCGACTCGTAGCCGCCCAGCAGGACGGCGAGTGTGTCCCAGGCCAGCATCGGCCCGGCCTGTGGGTTGCGTGCGGGATCCAGCGCGCATTGTACGGCGTCATCCATTTCATTGACGTAGCCGTGGGAATGGAACTGGTTAGGCCGCGGGAAGCTGGTGCCGCTGGCCGTGGGCAGTTTTTCTCGAAACAGCAGGTTTCCAGCTGCGGCTTCCGTGGGCAGAAAGAGCTCGTTTTCGTTGTTGGGGTTGACGCGTATATCGTACTGCGCGAAGTCGGTCACCACGGACAGGTCATTGCGAATTCCGCTGATGCTAAGATCGTGTCCCAGTAGTTCGGCCACAGTCTGGTCTTCGAAGACGACGGTCAGCCGGCCAAAATCGTCGACGTTTTGCATGACACGGAAGTGTTCTGCGGACGCCGCAGGTTGATGTTTGAGGATTTGCAGGGCCATGCCGGCGACTTTTTGTGGGCGGATGGGGCGGCCGTTACGGAGTATTCCTTCAACCTGTTTCAGATAGAGGCAGGGGCCCAGGGGATGACACGCTTTGTTGAACAGTGCGCCGCCTCCTGATAACGCCGGTGTATCATAGGCGGGGGCGTGGGAACCCTGGTGGGCACACGTGCCACGCTGATAGAGGATGCAGCCTTTGTCGGACTTGCGGGCTTCGACCAGCAATTCGACCAGACCCTTGACGCCGTCCAGGTAGACAAAATCTTCCGCGTACAACAGCTTGGAATTGGCGCCGCGGACCTCATCCAGTACCTGTCCCAGGTACTCCATGGACTCGTGTTTTCGCGTTTCTGCGGTGGCGGTTTGCCCTTCCTGGTAGCCTGGCCAAATGACCGGAGGCTTTTCCAGGACGATGACCGGAACACCTGCTTGGGCCGCTTCGATGACATACGGACCGTGCGCGTGATTTGCACAGGCGACGTTATCGATATCAGGTTGTACCGCGGCGAGCATGTCCCGGTGGCTGGCAAAGGCCTGCGAGATACCGTGGCGGGCGGCGAAAGCCTGTGCATTCCCCAGTTTGCCTGATGTGACGCCGGCCATGTCAATCGCCACTCGGTTCTTGTGGGGGATCATTTCGTAGACGCGTGTCGTGTAATCGGCGGCAAAGCCTGTGCCGTTGATCGTGACTTTCAGTGTCGACTTCATGGGAAATTGGTCCTGGGTGAGCCAGTGGGGGCCTCAACACGCGCTTTTTCAGCTGTCCAGTTTGGGGATCTTGTCAGGGGGCGTCAATTACGAAAGTCCGGGCAAAATAGATCTCTCAGCTGCGGGGACTTGCGAAAAAATGAGGCGGCGCGGTAACCTCGTGAAATTTTGTGCGTTGTTTTGCCGCCATGGATCCCTGCGGAGAGAATTCAGAACTGTGCCCCGTCGCGAAGATATCAGGAAGATTTTGTTGATCGGTTCGGGACCGATCGTCATTGGACAAGCGTGCGAGTTTGACTATTCAGGCACACAGGCTTGCAAAGCGCTGCGTGAAGAAGGATTTGAGGTCGTGCTGGTCAATTCGAACCCAGCTACGATTATGACGGATCCAACGACTGCGGATCGCACCTACATTGAGCCTTTGACCTGGGAATTGATTGCCACCGTCATTGAGCAGGAACGCCCGGACGCTCTTTTGCCGACATTGGGAGGCCAGACAGGGTTGAATCTGGCGATGGATCTCGATCGCCACGGCGTGCTGGAGAAATTTGGTGTTGCGATGATTGGCGCCGATGCGGCGGTGATCGCCAAAGCCGAAGAACGTGACCAGTTTAAATCGGCCATGGAACACATCGGTCTGGAGGTTTGCCGAGGCCGTACTGTACGGACGATCGAAGATGCCCGACAGGTCGTTCAGGAAATTGGCTTGCCATGTGTGGTGCGTCCCAGCTTCACCCTCGGTGGAAGTGGTTCGGCAATTGCCTATAACCGCGATGAATTTGATAACCTCGTTCTCAACGGTTTGGATCAGTCACCGGTCACCGAGGTGCTGATTGAAGAGTCGATTCTGGGATGGAAAGAGTACGAGATGGAGGTCATGCGTGATCTCGACGACAATGTTGTGATCATTTGCACGATCGAGAACTTTGATGCGATGGGCGTCCATACAGGTGATTCAATCACGGTGGCGCCAGCGCAGACACTGACTGACAAAGAGTATCAGCGGATGCGCGACGCCAGCCTCGCGGTCATTCGTGAAATCGGTGTCGAGACCGGGGGTTCCAATATTCAGTTTGCGATTCATCCCGAAACGGGCCGGATGATTGTGATTGAAATGAACCCGCGAGTGAGTCGGTCTAGTGCACTCGCTTCGAAGGCAACGGGTTTTCCGATTGCCAAGATCGCCGCCAAGCTCGCGGTTGGGTATCGGTTACACGAATTGCCAAACGATATCACAAGAAAGACCCTGGCCTGTTTTGAACCGACGATCGACTATGTGGTTACCAAGGTGCCCCGTTTTGCCTTCGAGAAGTTTCCTGAGGCAGATGCCACGCTGACGACTCAGATGAAGAGCGTCGGCGAGACGATGGCGATTGGACGCACGTTCAAGGAGTCGTTTCAGAAAGCGCTCCGCGGTCTGGAAGTCGGCAGCTTTGGACTTGGGTGTGACCAGAAGGATGCCTGGGGTACGGACGAGCAGCCCGATGAAGAAGAAATTCGTGTCCGTTTATCGACCCCGAATGCGGAGCGGCCCTGGTACCTTCGCTATGCCATCAAGCAGGGCATGTCAGTCGAAGAGATCTATCGCTTGTCTTCCGTCGACCCCTGGTTTTTGGATCAGCTATTACAGATCGTCGAGTTCGAAGAGGCATTGTCCCGCCATCATGAGATTGGCACCGTTGACACGGAGACGCTCCGTG
>CAZITS010000914.1:0-2865 GCA_964542185.1 uncultured Pirellulaceae bacterium | reverse complement strand
TTGCAGACTTCTGGGCTGCCGATTTCTGCTTGGGAGAAGACTTTGCTTTTCCACATGATTTCGGCGAGACACTCTTCTGGATCTGGCTTACCAGACCACTCAAAACGTGGCGATGGGACTTCTTAGCTGATTTGCCCTTCTGCTTCGCAGACTTCTGCACGGCAGCGCCGCACTTGGCTTCGGCCTTTCCCATTTTCGACGTCATGCGGCTAAGTAATTCAACCGCGGGTACGTTCGAGACGCAGACTGCGTACATCAGACTTACAGCCACGAACGCGGGCACGATGGCTCGATTTTTCATAGGACCAACTCCTATCCCGTTTCGGGAAAACAACGACATGGAAGACTCAGTTCGCCGAACCCTGGGCGCCGAGCCGTCCGCTGGCAATTTCGGTAACCAACCCGCACTCTCTGGCTGGCTTCTGCATCCGTCATCGTCAACCCAGAAGACGCAGTTTAATCAGACGACGCGTCTTGCCCCTTTTGCATCTTGTTTACGTCGCGTCCCGTCCGGATGTAGCCGGTGTATCGGTTGTATGAGTTCTGGCGTTCTTTCCCAGGCAGTTGAGGTGCGTGCCGTTCCAAGTGCACAGCCAAACCGCCTGCATGGCCAGCTATTAGCTCAGATCTCAATCACTACGGTGGCCACACAGCCGGCTCCTGAACGCCTTGAGCCGCCGCACCAAAGACCCAAAGACCCAAAGACCTAAGTGGCATAGGCGACTGACTGCAATCACCGTCGATCTTCGCAGCTGGGCCCCCCCGAAAAGAGCCATGTTTCTTCAGCGCGCGTCATGTCGATCACAGTCAGTCAGATTTTTTGACAAGCTGGTATGCAATCAGAGACTCATCGGTGGCTACAAACAGGCACGGCTTTCCTTGATATTGACCGGTGGCCAGGGCCGTCACCGTCTGGCCCAGCGAGAAATAGTCAAAAAATTCACCGTCCTGGCCAATGACGCGAATCGTCCCATCAGAGCCAGCCAAGATCCAGTCACCACGAGACTCGTGCAGGAACTTGCCATAAGTGACAAGCTGACCACGAAACGGGCCGGGGGAAAGCTCCAGCGACCACTGCTCTTCAAAATTGGCGGCCAGACCAATTGCGGAGGGTGCTTCGTTCGGTGCAAACGCAATTCCCAGGTAACCGGTGACGCCATTCTCACGATCGCTGTTAAACAGGTGGTGGATATTTTGTCCAGGCACGGTAATTGTTCTTTTAGAATCACCTTGCGCATCGAAGACGTAGATGCCACCGCGGTCATTTGACACAAGCAAAGCACCCGCATACGCACCGCTGCCTGGCCGAGGCGCCAAGGAAAGTACATTCGCAGCAATTCGGCTACTCCAGGACCGTTGACCGTCCAAAGAAATTACGTGCACCCCCAGGGGACCCCAAAAGCCAACGTAGAGTTCTGGTGCTCCATCCTGATTAAGGTCGGCAAACCTTACATCGTTGATCCCATCGTGGCGCTGCTCTGGAGGTGGATAACTGGCGACTTGCCGGTATGCGCCGTCCAGCAAGTAGACTTGTTGCCCCAGGGTTCCCGTTACGGCAACATACCGGCTACCGTCTTCAGCAGTTACCCCTCTCAACAAGTCAATACGAGCGGATTCCGGAACCTCTAAAGTGTGACGTGCAAGGACGGTTCCACCGGCATCGAATTCAACAACCGTCTTGGCACTCTCCAACACCAAGAGCCGCTGCTCCGCGCCGCCTGTACCCAGTACTTGCAGATCTAACGGAAGCTGGACGTCACGCGATTCCCAAAGTCGCATCAAAGATAGCTGTTGTGGCTCAGCAGCTTCGCGTACGCCAGCCCGTGGCAATGCAACCAGCGTGGCATCCTCAGGACTGTTGACGGCCACAAGTGTTTGATACTCAGTCCGCAGCTGCTTCTCCGCGGCACGATTTGCGTCGGCTAACAGCTCACCAGCATCTAAACGTTTCATATCCTCCAAAAGTCGTTTTTCAAGCGATTCTTCCTTCTCAACAATAATCGTCTGTACGACAGCTTCGCGATTCATGACTACAACTGCCGGAGCCACTGACAAGGAAAACTGGTCGCGCCCAACTGACTGTGTGTCGAGAAGTACAGGAACTGTGACACCCCAGTCCATGAGAACCTGCCGCAATTGATCAGTAGGCAAACGCGCTGGTTCAGCAAAAATCGCGTAAATTTTCCAGTCTGGGTTATCGCGATACTGACTGGAAAGCAACTCCAATTGTCGCAAATTGAACTCGCTCGCAGGATGGATATTGAACCACATCAACACGACTTGCTTCCCGGCAACCTCCTCATCCGACCATTCTTCTCCCTCGATCGTCTGAAAGGTAAAACGTTGCACTTGTTTCCCATAGAGATCCACTGGCACTGGCTTGGGTGGCGCCACAAATGCTTCCACGGGACGCGCGTCTGACGGCATGTCAAAGGTAAAACGTGCCCCCTCTTTATCTGCCGCAAAAACCGCCTGCTCGAATTCAACACTCCACCGAACACTCTCTTCTTTCTGGTCCGACGCGGCCGTAGCCCACTGGGATCCCGGAAGTTCCAGGCGGCGCAACAAATACTGCTCTTGGTCAATCCACAAGACAAATGACCCCTCTTCCGTAACCAATTCAATCCGGCGGCAAGTCTGTCCTTCAATCGGCAACGGCGACAACATCTGTTTCCGAGTCGTTGCCGCCAGCATCTCCGCAAGAGGCTGGTCTGAGAGCAGGAGTTCAAGTTGAACGAGCGGACCAAGGCCTCCCATCAGCTGACTCTTGACCATTGAATCTTGATGCAAAGCGTCGAAATCGACGCGTTCCGGCGCACTACGGACCACAACTTGTCCGTCCAGATCTTGCCATTGAGGAGAAAT
>CAZITS010000913.1:0-2869 GCA_964542185.1 uncultured Pirellulaceae bacterium | reverse complement strand
AACGTGGTCAAATACGACATCTTGATTGAGCTTCCCCCGCTGGAAGGTTTGAATCCAGGTATGACTGCTGAGGTAGAGATCAAGCTTGTCGAACACCCCAATGTGCTGACGATACCGGTCGCCGCGGTCGTGGAAACGCAGCAGGGCTACTGCTGCTGGGTAAAGACGGCTAGTGGTCCCCAGCGGCGGGCGCTCGAACTGGGTGACGGCAACAATGTTTCGTTGATTGTCGAGGCGGGGTTGACGGCGGGGGATGAAGTCATTCTGAACCCGGCCGTGTCGATTGCCGAGGCACGCGAGGAAGAACTTAAGTTGCAGAGCGAAATGCAGAAGGTACTGAGTCCTTTTGATGCTGACCCCGGGACTGCAGACGCGACGAGAGCGAATACTCCCTGAGCGACCATCCCCCAACGCCCGGCAGTAACGCTGTGATCCAGCTTGGTCTGGCAGCACGGCTCGCCAGGGTCTGACGTACACGTCGCTGCTGGTTGGTCTCGTGTTTGCGCGTCCGGCTGGCTTCAGGAGTAGCGGGCTGTCGACAGACGCTCTGTTGTGGCCGTTTTTCCCTGGTCGAGCCAGAGTCATTTCGTTTCACGCAGATACGATTCACACAGTGCGTCGGGACAAGGCCGCACCAGGTTGCTAAAATCTCATGCATGAATCCACGTGTGACCGGCCTACGTTTGCAACCGAAAAACATTCGCCGCAGCTGTCCGGGTGCCTGGACGCTGCGAATCGCCCTGGTATGGATGCTCGCTGCGATCCTGTGTTGTCCCGCTGCCGCCAGGTGTGACGAAGATCAGGTTCGAGCGGTTGATTTTGATCGCGATATACGACCGATTCTGGCAGAACGCTGCGTGCGCTGTCATGGTCCCGACGCCCGTACCAGAAAGGCGGATTTGCGGCTCGATCTTCGTGCCAGTGTTTATCTTGACCGAGGTGGTTATCGCGTTGTCGATGAACAGCATCCAGAGCAAAGCGAGTTACTGCTACGGATCACGACCGACGACCCGGAAATGCGGATGCCGCCGGCTGACGCACCTGCCAAAGACCAGTTGACTCAACAGCAGATCGACCTGCTCGCACGCTGGCTCAAACAGGGTGCGCCATGGGCGCAGCATTGGTCCTTCGTGCCGCCGGAACGACCTCAGGTGCCGCGCGTTGACGACATTGCCTGGCCCCGTAGTGGGCTGGATTACTTTGTGTTGAAGCGGCTTGAAAGCGAAGGTCTGATGCCGTCACCTCCAGCCGACGGACTTCGCTTGCTGCGCCGCGCCACATTGGCGCTGACCGGAGTACCACCGACGGTTGACGAGCTCGACTTGTTCCTGGCGGATTCCTCTCCGAATGCCTACGAACAGGCTGTTGAGCGGTTATTAGCTTCTCCGAGATACGGAGAGCATTTGACGCTTGCCTGGCTTGACGCGGCGCGTTACGCCGACACCAGCGGTTATCAGGCCGATTGGGAGCGGTTCATGTGGCCCTGGAGAGACTGGGTTGTCGATGCCTACAACGCCAATATGCCATTTGATCAATTTACCGTTGAACAGCTTGCCGGTGACCTGCTGCCTGACGCGACGCTATCGCAGCGGCTGGCAACGGGTTTCAATCGAAACCACCGTACCAACGATGAAGGTGGCAGCTTGGATGCCGAGTTTGAAGTTGAGTATGTCGTTGATCGTGTTGATACGACTTCCACTGTTTGGCTTGGCCTGACCACCGGATGTGCTCGCTGTCACGATCACAAGTACGATCCTGTATCACAAAAAGAATATTACCGGTTGTTCGCGTTTTTCAACAATGTTCCGGAGAAAGGGATCGACGGACGAAAAGGTGCGGCAGTTCCCTACATCGAGGTTCCCAACCAGAGAATTAAGGTCCAGCTGGCTACCCTCCGCGAACGCCTGCGACGGTTACAGTCGCAGTCTGGGGACGACCGCGGACCCCAGACCGATCAGGCAAAGAGAGAGATTGCCGCATTACAGGGTTCGATCAAGGACCTTAGCGCACGGACTGTGACACAGGTTCAGGTTATGCAGGAGATGCCGCAGCGGCGGGCGACCTACCTGCTGCAACGTGGCGCGTATGACCGGCCCGACAAGAGCGAACCGCTTGCCGCGTCGCTCCCGGCTGTTTTGGGAACGCTGCCAACGGAAGTTCCGGCGGACCGACTGGCTCTGGCGCGGTGGCTGATGAGTTCTGAAAACCCACTGACAGCACGGGTGACGGCGAATCGAATTTGGCAATTTCACTTTGGTGTTGGCATTGTTTCCACAGCGGAGAATTTCGGGACACGCGGAGAACGCCCATCACACCCACAACTGCTCGATTGGTTGGCGACCGAATTGGTGCGTCTGCAATGGGATGTCAAGGCGATGCATCGCATGATTGTCACCAGTGCCACGTTCCGCCAGTCTTCGCGTGTTACGCCTGGCTTGTTGCTGCGCGATCCGGCGAACCGACTCCTGGCGCGTGGACCGCGACAACGACTCAGCGGCGCAGCTATACGCGATCACGCGTTGTTTGCCAGCGGACTGTTGTCGCAGACAATGGGTGGTCCTCCGCTGAAGCCATATCAACCGAGTGGTCTCTGGAAAGAGCTTTCTTTTGCGAGTGGAAAGACGTCTGTTGACTTCTACGTACAAGACCATGGTGCGAGTCTCTATCGGCGCAGCCTTTACACTTTCTGGAAGCGGACCGTGGCGCCACCGCGAATGTCGGTATTTGATGGGACGGGTCGTGAGATGTGTCGTGTCCGTACTGAATTGACCAACACACCGATGCAGGCGCTGACACTCCAGAATGACGTGACCTTTGTCGAAGCGGCTCGGCACTTGGCGCGCCGGATGTTGCGTGAAGGGGGGGAGAC
>CAZITS010000912.1:0-2875 GCA_964542185.1 uncultured Pirellulaceae bacterium | reverse complement strand
CACAAAACCAAGCCGCGACTAATATGAACGCTGCAAGCAGGCTGTGCAAAAGTTCGTATCGTGCTTTGCCTCACGACGTATGGCTCACTAGTTGGCGCCGTCCGCATTGCGCCAACGGTTGTACTACTGGCGATCCTGAGCACCTTTCCTCTCCTTTTGTACCATGACTACCATTCTGGGAATTTCTGCCTTCTACCACGATTCGGCTGCGGCTTTGGTGCGCGATGGCCAGATTCTGGCAGCGGCCCAGGAAGAGCGGTTTACGCGCAAAAAACACGACCACGCGTTTCCCAAGCGAGCCATCGAATACTGCCTGACGGCGGCCAACGTCGAGCCGGAGAATCTCGATTACGTCGGCTTCTACGATAAACCCCTCAGCAAGTTCGAACGACTGCTGGAAACCTACCTGGCCTTCGCACCCGCCGGTTACCGTTCGTTTCGCCAGGCGATGCCGCTCTGGCTGCGTGAAAAACTGCATCTGCCGCGGGAAATCCGGCGGGGACTCGACGGGCGGTATCAAGGGCCGCTGGTCTTCACCGACCATCACGAATCGCACGCCGCCAGCGCGTTTTTTCCGTCCCCCTTTGAGGAAGCGGCCGTCTTGACCATCGATGGGGTAGGGGAATGGTCGACCAGTTGCCTGGGAACCGGTCGTGGCAACCGCCTGGAACTGACGGATGAAATCCGCTTTCCCCATTCTCTGGGCCTGCTCTATTCGGCATTTACCTACTACACCGGATTTCGCGTCAACAGCGGCGAGTACAAGGTGATGGGACTGGCTCCCTACGGAGAACCCAGGTTCAGAGATTTGATCCTCGACCACTTGCTGGATCTGAAAGAGGATGGCTCATTTCGCATGGACATGAGCTACTTCAATTACTGCCAGGGGCTGACGATGACGTCGGGCAAATTCCATCGGCTGTTCGGTGGCCCCCCACGCCCCGCCGAATCGGAGATCACGCAGCGCGAGATGGACCTCGCCGCCTCGGTTCAGGTCGTCAGCGAAGAGATCATGTTGCGAATGGCTCGGCACCTGCACCGACAAACGGGGCTGAGCAATCTGGTGCTGGCGGGTGGCGTCGCCCTCAACTGTGTCGGCAACGGCAAGATCTTGCGCGATGGCCCCTTTGAAAACATCTGGATCCAACCGGCAGCGGGGGACGCAGGTGGCGCTTTGGGAGCGGCCCTCTTCATCTGGCATCAGTTGCTGGACAACGCCCGCCAGCCACAAGGTCATGACAACCAACGCGGCTCCCTGCTGGGACCCGCCTTCACCGATGAACAGGTTGCCCGCACGCTCACCACCGAGCAGGCGCACTTCACCACCTGCGAGAGCGACGAAGAACTCTGCGGCCAGGTAGCGCAACTGATCGCCGCAGAAAACGTGATCGGCTGGTTCCAGGGACCAATGGAATTCGGTCCGCGAGCCCTGGGCGCCCGCAGCATCCTGGGTGATCCACGCAGTAGTAAAATGCAATCGGTGATGAACCTCAAGATCAAGTTTCGCGAGTCGTTTCGCCCTTTCGCACCGATCGTGTTGCGCGAATACGTCGACCGCTATTTCCAAATGCGTCCCTACGAAGACAGCCCCTACATGCTGCTGGTCGCTCCCGTACCGGAGGAGATCCGGAGCGAACTCGATGCCGATTACGCGTCCGCTTTCGGTATTGAAAAACTGAATTTTCCCCGCTCGACGCTGCCGGCGATCACCCACGTCGACTATTCGGCCCGTGTGCAGACCGTCGATACGGAACGCAACCCGCTGCTCCACCAGCTGCTCACACACTTCCACCAGCTGACCGAGTGCCCCGTCCTGATCAATACCAGCTTCAATGTCCGGAGCGAACCGATTGTCTGTACGCCGGAAGATGCCTACCGTTGTTTCCTGATGACCGACATGGATGTGCTGGTACTGGGACGCCATATCTTGCTGAAACACGAACAGGGTGCCCGGATGAGTGAAACAGATCGCGTATCGCATCTGGCCCAGTTCCAACTCGATTGACCCACACCAATTATGAAACTGATTCAAGCCAACTGGCAGCCAACGCCACGGCAACTGCGACAATTCGCCGGCACCTGCCTGGTTGTACTGCCCGTATTGGGCTGGCTCTGGGGTGTCTCAGAAAACGTCATGATCGCCCTGGCCGGTGGCGGACTCCTGATCGGCCTGGTTGGCTACGCGCTGCCCAAGTCGGTCCAACCGCTGTACCTGACACTGATGGTCATCACCACGCCGATCGGGATCGTCCTGGGTGAGCTGGCGATGCTCACCATCTACTTTGGCCTCTTCTGGCCCATGGGACTGGTATTCCGCCTGCTACGGCGCGACGCGCTGCAACTGCAGCTGGACCGTGAGCAGACCACCTACTGGCAACCCAAGCCGCAGCCCCCCAACGTCACCAGTTATTACCGACAATTCTAAGCGCTGTCGAACCCAACCACTCTTTATTTCCATCCTATTGCAGTTGCACGCATGTCAAACGCCACTTCCAATCGACCAACATGGCGATCCAAAGTCATACTGGCAACGATCTCGATGGTCGGATGTCTGGTAATCGCTGAGCTGGTACTAGAATCACTGCGGCCCGCTGCAGCCAATACCGAGCGAATCAGGCGATCCATTCGGCTGAGAGAACATCGACCAACCAGTAGCACGCTACAAGAACGCCCAAGTGCTTTCTTGGAAAACTGCGATGGACCGGTAAAGAAACAAGCTACGTTACGCATTGACACAGAGGGTTTTATTGAACCGTCCCGTGTTCATCAGAACGCGGATCTTGAAATCGTGTTTCTCGGTGGCTCAACAACGGAATGTATATACGTCGACGAAAACCTCAGGTTCCCCTACCTGGCCGGCAGAAGATTAGAAGCG
>CAZITS010000911.1:0-2877 GCA_964542185.1 uncultured Pirellulaceae bacterium | reverse complement strand
AGCCCGCCGCCTTGGATACAATAGCCGGTTGGCCAACGGTTAATCCGCACGACGAGGACCACGATGCAAACTCGCATCAGATCCAATACCGACCGCTGACTGCCATCCCTCTTCACATTGTTTTCAACACCGCTTTATTGCCCTATCGCACGGTCTCAGACGACTCTCGCAAGACCTGTGAAAAAATCACAAGGACGGCTCTATGCCACGCTACTTGACTGTCGGTGCCGCGCAATCTGGTCCGATCGGACGACACGAATCGCGCCGCGATGCGGTCGAACGTTTGATTGAGATGTTGCGTCAAGCCGCGAATCGAGGTTGCGATCTGGTCGCTTTTACAGAATGCGCGCTCACCCCGTTCTTTCCACACTGGCATATTCAAGATCCTCGAGAACTAGACGCCTACTTTGAAGCCGAAATGCCCGACAACCATACGCGTCCCCTGTTCGATGAAGCTGTGCGATTGGGCGTCGGATTTCACCTGGGCTTTGCTGAACTGGCACGGGAGAATGGGACGACCCGACATTTCAACAGCGCCATCCTGGTCTCACCAACTGGTCAAATCGTGGGCAAATTCCGAAAAATCCATCTTCCCGGCTACCGCGAAATACACCACGACCACCCTTTCCAGAATCTTGAAAAGCGTTATTTCGATGTGGGCGATCTCGGTTTTCAGACATGGAGCATGCAGTCCGCCGTGATGGGCATCTGCATCTGCAACGATCGCCGTTGGCCAGAGAGCTTTCGCACTCTAGCACTAGGTGGTGCGGAGTTAGTGATCGTCGGTTACAACACACCGCTTCACAACCCAGACCATCCCGAGATGGATCCGTTAGTATCGTTTCATCATCAGCTTTGCCTCCAATCGGCTGCCTATCAGAACGGTATGTGGGTTGTCGGAATTGCAAAAGCCGGCGAGGAAGAAGGAGTCCGGCAGCTAGGGGGCACATCAATTATTGCTCCGTCAGGCGAAATCGTGGCATTGGCACAAACCATGGAAGACGAAATCGTCGTCCATCAATGCAATCTCGATGCAGTGCATGCTTACAAGAATGACATTTTCAATTTTGCCGCAAATCGCCAACCGCAACACTATCAGGCGATCACCAGCCAAACCGCTGCTATTGCCCCTTCCTCGACGGAAGAGCATGCTCCAGATGCGTCACCTTCTTGATACTCTGGATACTCGTTCATGACGCTCATTAGCGGACACTTGCAAAGTCATCAACTGGTAACACCACCGTTGGCAATTACTCGTCGTGCTTTCTCGCTGCCCGACGGGACAAACGACGGAGCCTCGAGACACAAAAGATGGCCATACAAGCCATCGCATTTGTACTCTCGCAGCAATTACAAAAGTCTCTTGAGACGATCAACACAACAAGATGTAGCAAGCAACCAGGCAAAAATGAAACTCGCTAAGAAATGTCACCACTTAATGCAAGTAGCGTGCAGGCATTATGTCGCGTTATTTTTTTTTATGGAAAGTCTTCGTTGAGTTAGTTGACAATTTGCTGCAGGTTCGCAAAATGTGACTCGTTCGTTAGAGATACGCGAACAGTTGCTACTCGACCCTTATCACCCGCTTTTGCGGTTCTCGATTTACTTGCGGTTCTATCCGTAAGCTCACAGAAGATTGTCCTTGCGTAAATTTGCGACGGTCTTGTTGTGCGCCGAGTGTGTTGTGGGTCGTGTTGCCAGTCCCGTGTCTCTAGCAAATCCGTGAGAGAAACACGGGGGCGGCGACTGATTGGAACGACTGTCGACGGCTTAGCACGTGGTTCGGAGGCCCCCCCATTTTTTCTTTTGCTGCCCAAAGGCGGCAAAAAGGCATTAGAACGGCGGCAGGGAACGGGAAGTCCTGGCCGCCGTTTTTTTGACACCCGTGAACGACTTTCGTCGTACCGTCGACATTTGTCCGCATCCGGTTGCTGCAGCAGGGAAGCACTCCTGGCGACGGCATCGATCTGGCCTCCAGTCCGCGGGGAAATCTTCACATGCTACCCCACTTCATGCCATCGGTGGCTCATGAACCCACTGATCTTCCCGCTGCACCCGGTTCGCTTGCGGAACTCGAAGACCACTTGAGCACGCCGCCCGAATCCGTGGTCAACGAACTCGCAGGCCTGGATGGGGACATGGTGATCCTGGGGGCAGGGGGCAAGATGGGGCCTGCCCTCGCACACATGGCCCAACGCGCGTTTGCTGCAATCGGTACAAATCGCAAAGTCATTGCAGTTTCGCGTTTTTCACGATCTGGTGTACGCGAACAACTTGAAGACTGGGGAATCGCCACACACCGCTGCGACCTGCTACAGCGACAAGAAACGGAAAAACTTCCAGATGCGCAACTCGTTGTTTCTATGTCTGGTTTTAAATTTGGCTCCGCGACACAACCAGATTACAGCTGGGCGACCAATTGCCTGGTACCGGCAAATGTCTGTCAGCGTTATCGCGGAAGCCGCGTCGTTGCGTTCTCCAGCGGCAACGTCTACGGATTGACATCGATCGCCGGCGGGGGATCTGTCGAAAGCGACCCATTGGATCCAATCGGTGAGTATTCAATGGCTGCACTGGGTCGAGAACGGATCTACGAATTTTGCAGTCGCCAGTGGAACATTCCCACAGCGATCTTGCGACTGAACTACGCCACAGAATTACGCTATGGCGTACTGGTCGATCTGGCGCTCCAAGTCCTCGGCAACAAGACGATCGATCTCACCATGGGGCACGTGAATGTCATCTGGTTGCGAGACGCCAATGCAATGACATTACGCGCATTCGCACACGCCCGCAGTCCCGCACGAATCATCAACGTAGCGGGAGGGGAAATTATTCGAGTTCGCGACGCTGCCGACATTTTCGCCGACCGCTTTG
>CAZITS010000910.1:0-2877 GCA_964542185.1 uncultured Pirellulaceae bacterium | reverse complement strand
TGCGCGTCCGGTTGCTGGCCCACCCGGTATGGAAATCTGATGTAGACTACTTGTCAGTCGAGGTGTTTACGGAGAAGACGAACCGGGAGCGAGCCGATGTGGTCCATGAGTTTCGTGGTTGCGGCGGCGACGTGGGGCGCGGGTATTGCGGAACCACAGTCGACCGTGCGCGTTCGCCAGGCTATCGAACGGAGTATTCCTTATATTGAGGAACAGGGTGTTGCATGGATCGAGAAGAAGAAATGTGTCTCTTGCCACCGCATCGGCACCATGTTGTGGAGTCTCAGCGCGGCGCAGCAGCGAGGGTTTGACGTCAGCGATCGCCTCGACGAGTGGTTCGCATGGGCGTTTCAAAAATCGACGGAAAATGAAAAAGGCAAGATCGACTCGTCGGGGAACAAAGAGGGGCTGGTTCAATTACTGATGACACGTCGGATTGCCAGGAACCAAGCCGCATACGCTGAATCGTACAACACCCTTGAAAGCCTGATTGTCGGCCAACAGCTGCCGGACGGCTCATGGAAACCGGGTGGACAGCTGCCCCGGCAAAAACGTTCACTCTCCGAGACAACCGATGTGACAACAATGTGGTTGGCGTTGATGCTGGCTGGCCGTGGCGGTGACCAGTCCCCTCGTGTCGACGTTACGAAAATGACCAAACGGATCACTGAAAGTCCGCTGGGGAAGAGTACAGAATGGTACGCGTTGCGATTGCTATTCGCGCGCCAACAGGCGGACAATCAGACTGTGGAGAGGATGGCCAGGAAGCTGCAGCAGCAGCAATCGGTGGATGGTGGCTGGGCGTGGCTGGTGGGTGAGAAAAGTGATGCCCTGGGTACGGCATTGAGTCTGTACGCGCTACTGCGCAGTGGGATTGGTGATCCGCAGACAATCGCCCGGGCCCGGCAGTTTCTCGTTGACAGCCAGCAGGCCGATGGCTCCTGGCCGGTGTCTGGAACCAAGACCAAAACGCAGAAGCGGATTGCGGAAACGGCCACCTACTGGGGAACCACCTGGGCAGTGATCGCGCTCACTGAGAGTCTGCACCCGTAGTCGTGAAGTGGCATGTGAGGGGGCTGCAGTCATGGCCGTGGTAGCAGAGGCGGCATACAGGGCATGATGCAAGGCATGCAAAAGATATGATGAAACAGATGAGGGGCGGTGGCGACCAATCTGGCGACAGCGGCCCTGGCGCCGGTGCACCTCAAAAGTCTTGCCAGACTGCCGATCCTCGAACTGCCAGGAACACAGATTGCCGATGCGGGACTGGTGCACCTGCAGGACCTCACAAATCCGCGGGAACTCGCTCTCCGCAACACTAAAGTCACCATGGGACGTTGCCCCGCTGCAAGATCAAGAAGTAGGCTCCGCCGCCCCTCCTGCCGCCGGCCTCGGCCACACGCTGCCGCGCCAGCGTCTATATTGGCGTCTGGATACGCCAATTGGGGCCGTGTATGAATACAAAAAGAGCAGTCGGGTAGGCGGATACGTCATTTTGGAAGGCAGCATCAACTCGATTTGTTATGCTTGGTCGTCGTAAGTTCCGATCTAACGATAAGACTGATGTAGTATCCGATCACTCTTCAAGACATGGCTACGAAAGATTGACGATGTTACGAATCCTCGGTTCAAATCGACGCGCTTGTGACGCGTTTTCGCGTCGTGACATGATACAGGCTGGCGGGGCCTCTTTGCTTGGGTTGGGACTGGCTGACCTGTTGAAGGCCGGCGAGATTAATGAGCCGCAACTTGTTCGTGGTTTCGGCCGGGCGAAGAACGTGATCCTGCTGTTTCTGTATGGGGGCGTCAGTCAGCTCGACACGTTGGATCCGAAGCCCGACGCGCCGGAAGACATTCGTGGCCCCTTCTCGCCGATTTCAACATCGCTAAGCGGAGTGCAAATCAGCGAAAACCTGCCAAGATTGGCAAAGATCATGGACCGCGTGTCGGTGGTCAGGTCCATGTCGCATCCTTATCCAATTCACGGTGTGGCGTTTGCCGCAACAGGTGTGAAACATACCGACATCCCGATGGAGCTCAACCGAGAAGACAGGCGACACTGGCCGTTCATTGGTTCCGTGCTGGACTATTTGCACGAGGTCGACTATCCGGACGAGCCTCAGCCGGCGATTCCAACCACGATGCATTTGCCTTGGGTGCAGAGTTCGCGGTCCGGTCCCCACAAGCGAGCTGGCATGTTCGGCGGCTTTCTGGGGCCACGATACAATCCGGTGGTTGCGGAATTCGTGGGTGAGGCGACCAATCCAGAAACGTATCGCCCCAAGGATCCATACGGCGGCATCAAACCAGACGGTCGGTTTGAAATTCAGGGCACGGGACTGACAAACGGACTAACGATCGACCGTGTTGCGACGCGATACTCTCTGCTCAATCAGTTGGATGCCAGCCGTCGCAATTTGGACAACTCGAAGGTTGTGAGTTCTCTCGACCGGTTTCGTCAGTTGGCCATGTCGGTCATCGCATCACCACGACTACGCAACGCACTCGACGTTTCCAAAGAACCAGCCCCATTGCGCGAACGCTACGGACACCATCTGTTCGGCCAGTCGGCATTGTTGGCCCGGCGACTGGTGGAGTCGGGCACGCGTCTGGTGTCGGTGTTCTGGGATGAGTTCGCACAGTCCTGCGGCACATGGGACACTCATGAGAAGCAGACGCCCAGGCTACGTGATGAGCTTTGCCCTGGATTCGACCAGGCATTCACCGCGTTGTTCGAAGACCTGGACAACCGGGGCATGTTGGACGAAACGCTGGTTCTCTGCCTGACTGAACACGGACGCACGCCAAAGGCCGAGCGTCGTGGCAATTCCCTCGACGGGCGGGGACACTGGTCGAGGGCCTACAGTTGCATGTTCG
>CAZITS010000909.1:0-2878 GCA_964542185.1 uncultured Pirellulaceae bacterium | reverse complement strand
AAGTTCTGATGCCCCCGGGGACGAAATGCCCCTCTCCTGCGCAACGCTCCAGCCGTATTCGACGAAGTAATCCTGTACCAAGCGCCGTTGTTGCGGATTACGATCTGCCTCAGGCAGCCGAACCACCGACAG
This sequence comes from uncultured Pirellulaceae bacterium, assembly GCA_964542185.1. Lineage (GTDB taxonomy): Bacteria > Planctomycetota > Planctomycetia > Pirellulales > Pirellulaceae > UBA9264. The sequence continues at coordinate 2,746 of CAZITS010000909.1, read as the reverse complement.
CACGTCGTCCGGCAATTCCGGTTCCTCCAGCGCAAGGATGTGCTGTTCCCAATCTTCACGTCCTAAGAAATGCGTCCTTTCGGAGGCGGCCGTCGTGATGCCGCCGCCCGCTGCGCTGGCCGTCGGTTCGGCAACCGGCTCAACAAGCATCGCTGCTGCTACCCGATCCGCAATCGCAACTTCCAGGTCCCACACTTCGCGTTGCGTGTCGCGCAACAGCGCGCGTTGCTGGTTCGTGGGGAGTCTCAAAAGGGGGGGCAACGCAATGTCATGACCGGTCGCGCCACGCTCGCCCTGAACACTATTGAAGAACGCGTAAAACCGATAGAATTCAGCCTGCGTAAACGGGTCGTACTTGTGTTCGTGACATTGTGCGCATCCCAGCGTCACGCCGAGGAAAACGGTCGCTGTTGTGCTGGCACGTTCGACCGCATACGCGACCAGGAACTCTTCCGCGTCCGCCCCGCCCTCTTCGTTGTAGGTCGTGTTGCGATTGAAGCCACTGGCAATGGTCTGCGACGTAGTCGCCTCAGGCAACAAGTCACCAGCAATCTGTTCCAGTGCAAAGCGATCGTAGGGCATGTTGGTATTGAAGGCGTTGATCACCCAGTCGCGGTACAACCACATCTGACGATCACTGTCGTTCTCATATCCGTTGGTATCCCCATAACGTGCTAAATCCAGCCAATCCTGAGCCATCCGTTCGCCATAATGCTGGGATGCAAGCACGCGATCAACAAGTCGCTCGTAGGCCCGCGGGCGACGATCTGCGAGGAACCGTTCGATTTCCCACGGTGCAGGTGGCAACCCTGTCAGATCGAGCGACACTCGACGTATCAAGGCTTCACGATCTGCTTCGCTCGAGGGAGCAAGGCCCGATGCTTCCAGTCGTGCCAGCACAAAACGATCGATGTCATTGCGTGCCCAGCTTGGCCGTTCATTCTCAGGAACCGGCGGCCGGACCGGACGCTGGTAAGACCAGTGCACACCATAACGAGCACCTTCAGATACCCATTGAACGAGCAGTTCCTGTTCCGCAACCGTCAGTTTGACATTCGATGCGGGTGGCGGCATTTTCAAGGAAGGATCGGATTCGAAGACCCTTGAAATCAGCGCACTCTCCGCAGGCTGCCCCGGTGTGACTACCGTCCCGTGTACAGCCTCGGCTTTGTCGAGTCGCAAATCTCCCTTGCGCTGCGCCGCGTCAGGGCCGTGGCAACGGAAGCATTTCGAAGACAACACCGGAAGCACGTCCCGCGCGTAATCGATCGAGGCGACCGCATCCTCGGCGAATGCAGCTAAACGCCCACCACCGCACAACAAGGCTGCGATGACCAGCACCTGCAGTCGATTACGTAACCATTGCTGGGTCGTCATACTTCACACGCAAATTCAAAGACAGGATCACCAGAGGCCACTGGAGCGATACGCTCCGGATCTATTTTATTGACAACGCACTGTGGTTGTCCAGGAAACAGACGCCACCTCGCCCCGCCCGTCCCCCACGATCCCTGCGGCTTCCATTGGCCGCGGGCCACTTCGGCCCCGTCGCTCACCGACAGGGTCAGCTAGTCGCTTGCACCCAGGCCTTGCTTGCGGTTGGCGAACCCCCAATCCGTCGAATGGTACCGAATTGCTAACTCAGGTGTCTCCAGACGGCTGCCCTGCTGCAGGTGCAAACTCTGCAGCATCCGGTCGAGGACACCGGTCGTCAGCAGGGTGCGTTCCGCCGGATACACCGCTTTGCCGGTCCGCAGCATCACTTCAATGCCCCGCAAGAGTTGCCCAAAATGGCGAAATGGGATACCAGGCGTTTTCAGCCAACAGGCCAATGGTTCTGGTACCGAGGCGCGCCGCACGGCAACCGCCAGTTGGCAGCTATAAAGTGGGGGCATCGGTCCCACCGCGCTTTGCATCATCGCGGCAGTTGCCGTCATGCCATCGGCGTATTCGATCAGGAAAAAGACCGTACTGTCCTGATCAATCTGCCCGTCCAGGCCGGCAGTACTTGCATCCAGCGTTCGCAGCGCCGCCTTCAACAGGTCGCGTGACCACTCGCCGCGCTTCTCTGCGGCAAAAATCTCAGCCCCCTTCAGAGCACGTACCGCCTTGATCCCGGTCTCGCCACCGCGACGTCGTTCGACGGTGCATTGCAGCGCCTCCAACGCGTGGAACAGGTAGGACTCACTAGTACTGTGCCCCACGACGAGCGCATCCTTTACCTCTTCGCCGGCGGGCAACTCAACGGCGGGATAACGCCACGTCACGGGCAGCGAAGAACCTGCCATGAGCGGAATCTGAAGCTCTCGGGCCGTCTTGACCATGTGCGCCGCGTCTTGCCACCGATATCCGAGATGCTTGTCATTGAAGATCGGTACGTATTGTTTGACGCGCTGCATGGCAGCCACAATCTCATCAAAGAAACGACGTCTTGGATACTGCTGCTGTTTCGTGTCTGCCGTGACGGGGTACCGGCCATGTTCCGCGATACTCAACACGCCGGCCACTGGAACGTGATCCTGGCCAAGTGTAACCGCCTCGTCGATCGTACGCGTGATCCGAAATCCATACTTACGTGACAACGCACGGGCCACGTCATTCTCGTGAAACTGATCAACATACACCGAGACCAATTCGAGCCCCGGTCCGGGCCCTCCCTTCTGCAACCAGCCTTCCAGAAGTTTGCCCAGGATGACATCGGCATGTGAAAACCGATGGTAGACGCTGATGGCAGCCGCCACGGGCA
>CAZITS010000908.1:0-2884 GCA_964542185.1 uncultured Pirellulaceae bacterium | reverse complement strand
GCTGGCCCATCTTGAGGGGCGCCGGCGCAGCCGCGAGCGCGGCTAAAGGGGGCGGTGACTGTCTCGGCAAGGGTTTGCCGCAGGCGATTGCGCCGGAAAGATACCTAAGGTTCGGATGTCGGGGAGATCTGCAGGAATTTGATAATCTTGACGCATCGGACAGGATGGGTATAATCCTCGGCGTCCGGCAAGATCGGTAATTTGGTTAGAACATCGATTTGCACCGCGATTAGGTAGAGTCAGTAAACTATTGGTTTACGAATTTCGAGTGAGTCTGTTTTCTGCATCGGACTAAGGGCTAACGACAACGTGGCGCATCACGGAGGTTTGGGAGTCTTGGGCTGAATTCACAGGATGTGATTCCGAGACTCTCAGGTTAGTCCAACCATCAGTCAGGAAGGATGGTGTCTTGCCATGACGACAAAGACGGTTTTCACGACCGGAGAGGCTGCCAAGGTTTGCAAAGTAAGTCAGCAGACGATCATTCGCTGTTTTGACAATGGTACTTTGAAGGGGTTTCGGGTGCCCGGAAGCCGCTTCCGCCGGATTCCTCGCGACCTGCTGTTTCAGTTCATGCAGGAAAACGGCATCCCGACGGATGCTCTGGAAAGTGGCAAGCGAAAGGTTCTCATCGTCGACGATGATGAGGAGCTGGTTGAGTTGCTGGTCGACGTTTTTGAGCGCGACAAACGATTTGACATCCGTACTGCCAACAACGGCTTTGATGCAGGTATGACGGTAAAGGAATTTCGTCCTGACCTGGTCGTCCTGGATGTAATGTTGCCGGATATCAATGGTAAGGAAGTGTGCCAGAAGATCCGCAGCGACAAGAGTCTCGAAAAAGTTCGAGTCATCTGCATTTCAGGTATGGTCGAGCAGGACAAGATTGAAGATCTGAAAGTCGCCGGTGCAAACGAGTTCCTGCAGAAGCCGTTTACTGTGGATAGTTTGCTTGATTGCGCCTGCGATCAGCTCGATATGGAACGCATGGTGGCTGGCTAACTTGTAGCTGGCTGATTGTGGTGCAGACGCCGAATGACCTCCGGTGTTCCGTTGGTTTCCTGGCCCTCTGCACGATGGACCCATCTCGGCGAGCCGTGCCCTCCTGGACAGGACAGGGTATCACCGAGCGTTATCAGGGACGAAGGTGGTGGCGTTTCAGCAGCTACTACAGCTGTCGCACAATGCGCATCAGTGGTCTTTTCCATTGATCTCTCCGACAGTCGAGCGAATAGTCGCTGGACTCCTCATGGAGAATCCAGCGCGTCGCCTCGCACTTTTTCAAGAAGCGGTGGAGGGTGATCCAGCGCTAACGCTGTGGGCAGTCTGCCAAATGCCGGACGCTTCCATCCCGACGTTGGGGGATGTGGTGCTTTGGCTGTCGGAGTGTGCTTTCACAGTTCCTGCAGATGGTGTCGATGCTTCGCAGCATCGCGCCGGAACGAATCAGCATTGGTCGGAATTGGCGCATGCGTCTTTGAATCTGGCAGCCCAGGTCATGGCTACCTCGAAGGTTTCTCGGACATTTGACCTGCAAGATCAGGCTCGCTGTCAGTTGCTGGCTTTGTTATTGAATGCGCCGGACTGGTTGTCCCATGCTGGTCCACGGGTGACGGTCTCGGCACGTGGCGGCCACCGCAGCTGTTTGCCACGCTGGCTGGTACAGCAAATTCGCGCGGTGCGATCAGACAAGCGGCCGGACACGATTGCCGGAATAGTGCGCGAAGCGGTTCGCAAGAATCAGCAGCGCAAGCGGAAACGTGTGGCGGCAAAATCGGCGGCTGTTACTGCCTGGCAGAATATTGGATCACCTGGACAGGTTGAGGCGGTGGAGCGTCTGCGGGTTTTGACGGAAAAACTAGCCCGCTTGCAGCAGCTGGAGCAGGATTTCGCGACAGTACTGCGCGAGGAAAAGGTAACGGCATTAAAGGAATTTGCTTACGGTGCCAGTCATGAGTTGAATAACCCGCTCGCAAACATTTCATCCCGAGCGCAGACATTGTTGCGCGATGAAGACGATCCCGAACGTTGCCGCCGACTGGCGTCGATCAATACGCAAGCGTATCGGGCCCACGAGATGATTTCGGATTTGATGCTGTTTGCCAGGCCACCAGCACTCCGGCTCCGAGAAATCGATTTGCGGGAGTTATTGAATCAAGTGCTCTCCGACTTGTCCGACGCTGCGCAGCAGCAGGGAACAGAATTACGCATGATTGGCGATGGGCCGTTGCCGACCGTGCAGGTGGATGCTGACCATCTGGCCGTTGCGCTGGTGTCCATTTGTCGTAATGCGTTGGAAGCACTTGTTCGTGGCGGCCAGATTTCAGTCGATGGCCAGGCATGGTCTGCGGCAGAAGGGCAGCTGTTACCAGGGGGACAAACTGACCAGGTGTGTATCACCATCGCGGATGATGGCCCGGGGATCGCGCCGGAAATCCGTCAACATTTGTTTGATCCGTATTTTTCCGGTCGCGAGGCAGGGCGTGGTTTAGGGTTGGGGTTGTGCAAGGCATGGCGTGTGATTGATGAACACGGCGGTTTGATTCAGGTAGACAGTGATGCGGCGTCTGGCGCCACGTTTCGTGTCTGGCTGCCGGTCCGGTCTGGGATTGAGCCTCTGCAACAGGCCAGCTAGGGTCTGTTGTCTGATACGAACCGGGACGGATGTCTGGCGAGCTCTGCTGGATACTAAGAGGCGCGTGGGAGGCTTGGCATGACGTATGGGATCTGGAGCCTGTTGCCACCTCTGCTTGCCATTGCACTGGCAATGCTCACGCGGAGGATTGTCTTTGCTCTGGGGGCAGGGGTTTTCGCCGGGTCATTGATTCTGGCGGGCGGCAATCTCGTGTCGGCAACTAGCCGGGCGTTTGAGTTGCACCTCTGG
>CAZITS010000907.1:0-2886 GCA_964542185.1 uncultured Pirellulaceae bacterium | reverse complement strand
TGATCTCGGTCGGGCACTGGGGCTGCAGTATCCTGCCCGATGATCACCAGTTCGGCCTTCGATTTCGCTGCGATTTGCGTCCAACGCTCCGTCCAGGTCTCGAATTGTTCACCGTATACAGGCGTGCCCGGCGCTCCGACGACGACCACGATGGTCGGTCGCTGTGCGTCATTGGCAAGCGTCATTGCACTGAGCAGGAGGAATGTGTTTAGCATCGGTTCAGAGGTTTGTGGTGTCGTTGCAACGGGCTGTGTATAGACGAGTTGTGGGGTCTTAACGCAATCCGGACCAGCGGCGCAAACTCCATTCTCCCGTAAGGCAAATGATACTGACTGCCAGGACAATCCAGTGATTCCAGAGCGGATCAATGTGACGTCGTTGGATGGGCGCCTCGCGACGTTGCAGGCTTTGCGAAAAGGTCCGCAGGTCTTCAGCGCGTACCATTTCACCTCCAGTTTGTGCTGCTAGATCTTCCAGCAGACGTCGGTTCGGTGTCAGGCTACGTAATTCATCGGGTGCCGGCTCGGCGGTCCAGCCGACTTCGCGTTCGCCGACGCGACGCTGGTCGGATGCATTGACGGTCACTTGTGCGCGGTAGGCTCCTGGCTTGCGGGGCACATGTGTTGCGCGATAGACACCGGCTTGCTCGTCGCTAGCTGCCGCAGTGAGAAGCAATGGGTTGCCATCGGGATCGGTGACGCGCACCTGGACACTCGCGTTATCCAGGGGGAGAAACTTCTCGTCGCGTACACGTACGGTCAGTTCCACTCCCTGGTGCGGATCTTCGGTCATTTTTCGCGTTTCCAGCTCGATACGTTGCCCTACGTCGGCCACCAGCCAACGCAGCATTTGACGCCACGCTTTTTCGAGATCGCTTTCTTTGCTCGGCTCTTTGCGTTCCATCGCCCACCGCCACATGTCCCCGATCAAAAGTGCCGAGACCCGCCCTTTACCAAAACGTTGCGTAACCAAGGCTGGTCGAGATTTACCATCTTGCTGGGTTACGGTGGCCAGTACTGCCGCACCGGGTTTGATGCCTTGAACCCGATTGACGGTCTCGAAATCCGGCATTTCGGCCAGCCGGACTCTTTCGTCCGGTTCGTTGTCGCGGACACGAACCCAAGGTTGCAGCCATCCTTCGCGTGTCAGGGCAAGACGAAAGCGCTGGTCTGCCGCCGATGCAGGTTGACCCGTGAGATAGACGGGCAGGAATTCGCCAATGGGGGTGCGGCGGTAGTTGCCTTCAACAAAGGAGTCATAGCCGCCCAGCATCAGGAAACCACCCCCGCGTTCGCTCACAAAGCTCTGGAGTAGCAGCATTTGGTCCTGGGTAAAGAACGATGCCTCGAGGTCATCCAGGATCACGGCATGGTAGGCAAAAAGGTCCTCTGCGGATTTGGGGAATCCGCCACGCAGTTCATCGGCATCACGGGTCCCGAGTCGTAACAATACCGGTTCGTCGTATTGCTCGACAGTTTCATCCCTGTCGTTTCCAAATCCACGAAAAAGCGGGTTGGTGCTTTCCCCACGGCGGCTGCGAAATTCAAATTTGGGTTCTCGTTTGGCAATTCGGATCAGGCCAACAAGCTGCACATCGGTTTCTTCGCGGGATGCGCGTCGCAGGAATTTGAATTCCCAATTAGGGCGCCCGGAGATGTAAAGGATACGGAAGGGGCCGCCACCACGATCCACAATGGCGAGTCGCTGGTTGTTTTTTTGAGTTGCCTCCTCGACGGTTGCTGCAGGGGCAGGTTCTTCTCCAGATGCGTTCTCATCGTCATTTGCGTCGGGCACTTCAGTGGCCGCGTTGGCTCGAACCTGATAGAAACTGATGCCTCCTGTCTCCGGTTGCAATTGAAATCTTGTGAGTCGTGGTTCGCCTTGCTGCCTGGCATCAGCGGGGGGAGATTGCACTTGTTCGCTGACCACGTTCCCGTTTTCGTCGAGGAGTTGGACGACGACGTCCTCATCGTCGTAGCCGTGGGCCTCAATTTCAGCGGTGACTGTTACTGGGGCGGCTTCAAAATTTGTTTGGCTGACGGCTACGCGTGAGACACTGATATCCCGGGCCGGTGCTTCACGCCCAATCACGACGGGATAGATGGGGGCCAGGTCTGCGGTTGCCGTAGCGACGCGGGTTGCATCCGTGGCATTGCCGTCTGTCAGCAGCAAAATCCCAGCGAGAGGGCGATCGCGGTAACGAGTGGAGATGGTCTGGAGCGCACTACCCAGCGACGAAGCAACTCCTTGGAAAGTCAATTCTGAAAAATCGCTAACTGCCTTCAGACGGGTATCAAATTGGAAGCGGCGTAGATCGAAATCCTGATCCAGCGTTTCCAGCCATGGTTGTTCGGTGTCGAGCAACGCGCGGACGCGGTCCGCACGGTCGGACGTACTGCCAGCATCACGGACCTGCAGGCTCTGGCTGTTGTCCGCAACCACGAGAAATACGTTGGCGCCGGTTTCGGGCTGGAGTGAGCTGCACGACGGCTCCAGCAGGCACCCTAGCAAGGTGAGGTAAGCGATCGTACGTAAAGCGATCGCGCTACCGAGGATACGAGGCCTGCTGGTTATCCGGCGCCAAGAGAGAAACAGGACGAGAAATCCAATCGCTGCAAGCCCGGCGGTTGTTCCATAGACCCAGGTAGGCGCACCCCAGATCAATTCCGTTGCGCTCATTGCCCGCTCCCCAGCCGTTGGTAGTATTCGCGGACCCGTTCCGAAAAACGTGGTGGCACCGGATCTCGATCGAGGGGGACTTGCGCGTCCTTGGACTCAAGACGCAGGAGTTCATTTTTGATTTGATCCTGCAGCTCGACAAGAGGTTCGAGAATCGAGATGCGGATCTTGTCCCAGTCCGGTTCGCGGGCGTGCCTTTTCAGGTCG
>CAZITS010000906.1:2360-2887 GCA_964542185.1 uncultured Pirellulaceae bacterium | reverse complement strand
TTGCCATCGCCTTCGACGCAGCCGGAAGTCTGTTTGTTGCTGAATATCCCGAATTCAACCAATATCGTTTCCCCGCAGCACGTCGACGCATGGGGAGAATCAAGCGACTCCGTGACAGAAACGGTGACGGCAAATTTGACGAAGTTACCGTTATTGCAGAAGTTCCATTTCCAACTGGTGTGATCGCTCATCGGGACGGCGTGCTCGTGGCGGCGGCCCCCGACCTGCTGTATTTCCCGCACCCGGACAACGATGAAACCGAGGACAAAAAACAGGTCGTGCTTACCGGTTTCGGTCGGGATTTTTCCGGCGGCGGCATTTTCAACTCACTTCGCTGGGGCCTCGACAACCACATACACATGGCTACCGGATTTGCCGGTGGTGCGGTTCGTTCTCCACGGCGCCCCAAAGACGAAGCGGTTTCCCTACGCCAACGAGGGCTGATCCTGGATCCTCAAACCTGGGCATTTGCTACTACCAGCGGAGGCGGCCAGTTTGGCTTGGGCATGGATGACGATGGAAACAAG
>CAZITS010000906.1:0-2350 GCA_964542185.1 uncultured Pirellulaceae bacterium | reverse complement strand
ACAAGTCTCTTCGCTCCAACGTACGCCCGCTACAATTCCTGAGCTACGACGACCGCTATACACAAAGCAACCCGTTCTTCTCTCCGCAACTGCCAGCCACCAACATCAACGCGGAACCAGCTCTAACTCCATTATTCCGCCTCAGCCCACTCGAGCCATGGCGTGTATTGCGATCCCGGATTGCAGGTTCACAGCGTCGCAACGACCCCGAAGCTGCACGCTCTGGCGGTGTGTTTACGTCGGCGAGTGGCATTACCGTTTATCGTGGCGATGCGTTCCCCAACAGGTTTTACGGTAATCTTTTTGTCGGTGAGGTCGCCAACAACCTTGTCTATCGCGCCCGACTCGAATCGACGGATTTTGGCTGGCGTGCCTACCGGGCCGACAAAGACACTGAGTTCCTCGCTTCACGTGACCCGTGGTTCCGACCCGTGCAATTTGCGAACGGTCCCGACGGAGCCCTGTACGTAGTTGACATGTATCGCGAACTCATCGAAGGAGCGGCCTTCGTGCCCGAATCCTCGCTCCAGGATATCGACGCCAGTCGAGGCACCGCGCGGGGACGCATCTACCGCATTCTCCCGCGAAACAAATCGACAAAACCGCTGCCGTCTCTGACCTCACACAATACCGCAGAATTGGTCAGGTTACTGTCACATCGGAATGTCTGGCACCGCGAGACCGCCGCTCGCCTGCTGGTTGAGCGGCAAGACCACCGCGCTCGACCGCTTCTCGCTGACCTCGCGCAAAATGCCAAAGCCCCCACGACGCGTTTGCATGCTCTGTATGGGTTACAGTCCCAGAACTTCCTGAACGAACAGCATGTCGCAGTCGCGTTGCGGGACTCCAGCCCGCGGGTACGAAAGCATGCCCTGCTACTTAGCGAACCGCATCTACCGGAATCCCTGGAGCTGCAAGACATCGTGCAAACCATGGCTGACGATCCATCCTCACGTGTCCGTTTGCAGTTAGCGTTTACGCTCGGATCCAGTGGTTTTTCCTTCCGTTTCAATCCACTGAAACGTCTGTTGAAGGAAAACCCAGAAGCACCGCTGGTCATCACGGCAGTGCAGAGTGGTTTACGTCACGGTGTGGGCACAATGCTATCCCAGCTTACCGGCGATTCTGACGTGGTCCGCGATCCACAACTTCATCCTGTCCTACACAAACTGGCTTCCCAGGCAGGCACGCAGGGCGAGGCGAGTGAAATTGCAACTGCACTCGAAGCACTCGCACTGTTGGAAACATCACAACCAGTGCTCAGTCGTCAATTACAGCAACGTTTGCTAAGTAGCTTGCCTCCCGATCACAACATCCTGAAAAGCGCAACAAATGACATACCGCAACTCCTGGGAATGCTGCTGGAACAGGCACAACTGACTGCTCTCAACTCCACCACGAACCTCGACCTTCGGCTGGAAGCAATTCGCACGCTCGCGATTGGTGACTTGGAAACAGGAGACAAGTCGGCGGTCTTCAAGCAGCTATTGACCCCCGAACAACCAATCGAAATCCAGGCAACAGCGGCAGTGACCCTCGCCCGATTCAAAGACAAGAATGTCAGTACACTCCTGCTGGATGCCTGGCCGCGAATGACACCGCACGTTCGCCGCACCGCGGTTGAGACACTCTTTTCCCGTCCTCACTGGCTGCAAGCACTGTTAGCGGCAGTGCAAACAAACACCGTAGCGGCCAGCGAAGTAGATCCCGCGCGAATACGCTTGCTACTGACGCAATCTAAACCGCCTTTGACAGATCAACTCCACCAGCTGTTTTCACACCAACAGCTCGAAAATCGACAGCAGGTAATCGATCGGTACCAAACCGCGATAGAAAAACCAGGAGACCCGGTATCTGGACAACTTGTCTTCAAACGCTTATGTGCTTCGTGCCATCGTTTCCAAGGGCAAGGAACCGCAGTCGGTCCCGACCTGGAAACAATACAACAACGACCTGCAGAAACGCTCTTGGTCGACATTCTTGACCCGAGTCGCAACATGAAACCACAGTACCAGAGCTACACTGTCCAGACTGCGCAGGGTCAGTTATTCACCGGAATGGTCGTCAACGAAACCGCCAACGCCCTGAAACTGCAACAAGCCGACGGCCGCCGACTGGAAATCCTGCGCATCGATATCGAATCGCTGAAGAGTACTGGGGTTTCCTACATGGCAGATGGCCTGGAACAACAAATCAGCATCAACGCGATGGCAAATCTGTTTGCCTTTCTGCGCTCACAAAAGCCGTAATTCGGCTGTCGCTCGCAGCCGGGAATGACTCCCGACTTCAACCTCAAATGCCGTGTCTTGAGTCTCCGCTGGTCGGATGCCAGAATGGCAAAACAGAAACG
>CAZITS010000905.1:0-2888 GCA_964542185.1 uncultured Pirellulaceae bacterium | reverse complement strand
CTGACGACGTCCTGGGGAACGACGTGTCGTGTTGCTGTGGTAACGTGGCAGCAGTCCGGCAGGAGGAATGGTGTTTATTTGCGGCGGGAGCGGCGGCGATCGGAATCCGGTCGTCGCTGAGGGTCTTCTTTGGTGGATGCCTCGCTTGCTTTTTCTTTTTTCTTCTGCTCCATCCTCAGAAAAAAGCGCCGCCTGGCTTCCTCTCTTCTGGACGACTCATCTGTTTTGCCTGGCGCGCCCGGTGGTGGTGCCTCCCCGGATTGGGGTTCTTTAGCGGGCTGGTCAGCGGGCGGGGGTGAGGTTTCCGCAGGCTTGGGTTCCTGGCGTTTGACGTACAACGCCCAGTTGTGAAGTACGCCGAAACGATCGCTCCGCGTATTGCGTACGATCAACTGCCAGACCCCTTTGACGCTCTTGCCGTTGAAAGCGGACAGACTCGGTTGCCTCTTGTCGGTCGCCTCCGGCTTGTGCGATCCGCGGAAAGGGGGGCGGGCCTTGGTGATAGGCGTTTCCGCCTGGTCGTCAAATAACGTCCCATCGAAGTGGTCATCGCGTCCGCCTACTTCGGTAAACAGTTCGATTCTTTGGCCATCTGGGCCCGTCAGAAAGGCGTGCAACCCATGGACGTACGAATGGGTGATGGAGAGTTGCAGATTCACGTCGGCAATTGGGAAATCATCCGAGATGTCGATCTCGGAAATGATTGTTTTCCGAGGCGGCATGGGGATCGCCTCATCATTGGCATAGCGACCCTCGACGACCTGTGCTTCTGGTTGCAGTACTTCCTCAGTGGTAATCAGCCCATCTCGGTTCGCATCGTAGGAGGAAAACTCAGTAAGTTTCTGGTTGGTCCATTCCTGGGTGTATTCCGACATGGCGACCTGGCCATCGCGATTCTTATCCATTTGCGTGAACCACTCAGGCAACCCCTCCACGGCGGCCGTTGCTTCGTCCTGGACCTGGTTGAGATAGTCTTGCAGTTCTTCTCGTGTAATTTCACCATTGATGTCGGCATCGATCTCGTTCGCAGGGAAACCGAGTTTGACCACCTCCTGGTATTCCAGTCGACCGTTGCGATTCGCGTCAAACCGGCCCATGATTTCGCCCGACAGCCGGTTGCCCCGCCAGCGCGCTTCGTCGCGTCGGCGACGTTCCTCTGACCCGATGCGCCGAACACGCCGTTCTCTCGACACGAGCCCACCGGTGCGGCCTGCTTTCCGCCAGATCTCCTGACTGGAGGCATCGAGCATGCGACGTCGGGCGTACCGTTGGGCCAGCTCCATCAAACTCAAACGCCCATCTTTGTTCAGATCCATTTCAAACGGGTCTCGATTGGTCCAACGACTCCTGGACGCCTCGATGACGTCCACAAATCCGTCACCGTTTGCGTCGTAGCGGCGCATCGTGTTGCCCGCCTCCACCAGATCCCCTTTGTTGTAACGGTATTTGATATAAGGAAGTCCGAACTCCGGAACCATGGTCTCATTCGGTTTCGGCCCAAAGGGGATGACGGTCTGCTCGCCACCGGGTCGAATGTCTTCGCGCCAACTACCGTTGCGCCGCGAGTAGTAGACACGAATGATGTTCTGGAGCCGTTCGATGGAAATCGGCTTTTCTCGCCACGAACGCGATTGCCGGTCAGTGATTCTTTCGAAATAGGGGCGGGCGCGCGCGGTGATCTCATCCGGAGATATCTGCCCATCTTCATTCTTGTCGAGGCGCAGCAGTGCTTCGCGGATACCCGGCTGCGCGAATGCCGATGGTGCGGTTGCCAGGTGTAGTCCAATCAGTGCCACGCTGAGATGAATCAGCCGAAGACATGGTCGGCATGAGTGCATGGTGAAGTCCCGTATTGTTTAACGGCCTCGTGAATTGCGGGAAGAACGCCCGGAAGACCCACGCGAAGAGCGTTGCTGGCCACCTGAAGAACGCTGCGAGCTGCTCTGAGATCCGCGTGAATTACCTCCCGACGAGCGGGATGACCCGCGTGACGTATCGGTGCGAGGCGACACCGTGCGCGTTGTCACGCCGGGCCTTGAGGAATTGCCGCCACTTGCGGAAAAAATCTCTTGCAGACGCGCCTGGATGGCAGGAGCGCTCGTAGAGGTGATGATTTCCATGGACTGGACACTGCGTGCGTCAACGATATCGACCAGTTTCTGTACCTCACTAAATAACTGATCTGGAGCGGTGACGATCAGCGAGTTGCTGGGTTCATGGATGGCGATTGTCATCTGCGGCTCACGGTTGGGTGACGCGCTGCGTCCACCCCGCCCGCGTCGATCGTCGCGTCGATCATCGCGTCGGTCGTCACCGGAACGCCGATCGGAACGGCCCCGATCGTCAGAGTCGCGGCGGCGATCGTCGTCGCGTCGTCGCGACCTGTCTTGAGAGCCACCTCCGCGAGATTGATTGTTTCCACCCGCGGCGGCCGCCACGCGATTTCCGAAGGCGCTACGGATCACGCTGGCCACCTCGCTGGCACGTGTATGCATTAGTTCGATCACGTGAGGCGTGCCATAGGTTTCCACGGTGGTGATGCCGTTGTCCTTGTCCACGATCTCTAAATAGCGTTCGATGGTCTCCACGTCGTTCACTGTGCCCTGCGCGATCAAACGATTCAAGCGTGAATCGGCCACAATGGTAATGGTGCCTGCGGACAAGGTGGCCGTGCCGTCTTGCGAGGTAACGATACTGCCCAGGTAGAAGCCCGTCGACACGGTTCCGTTCACCAGTGAGCCGGTCTCTGCTTCCTGGGCAGTCACGCCGCCATCGAGAAGCTCGCCCAGCATCCGCAGTGCGTCGACTGGTTTGGTGTATTTAAGGTAGAAGACGACCGGTGGTGAAGGAGTACTGTCAGTCGTGCCCGCCAAAGTCTGCATCAGTTG
>CAZITS010000904.1:0-2902 GCA_964542185.1 uncultured Pirellulaceae bacterium | reverse complement strand
TGAGTCATATCGATTCGTTTGACCATAAACCGGCCCTCTACCGTGACCACGGCAAATCGATCGCGGTTGATAACTGGCAAGGGAAGTCAGGGAGGTATGCTCCCTATTTGAAAACCCCTGACTGGAGGTTTCAACAGGGGGGCCAATGCGGAACGATGGTCAGTGATCTGTTTCCGCATGTGCGCAAGATGGTCGACGAACTTGCGGTGATCCGGTCGATGCATACCGAGCATGCGAACCATTATGAAAGCACGCTCGGAATGCACTGTGGTTCCTGGACCTTCGCGCGGCCCAGTATCGGATCCTGGATGACCTATGGATTGGGTACTGAGAACAAGGATCTGCCGGGCTTTGTGGTGGTGGCGCCGGCTGAGCCATACGCGGGGGCGCAGACCTGGTCGAGTGATTTTCTGCCCGCATTACATCAAGGGACCCGGATTCGGCCTGGAAGGGATCCGGTGCCCAATTTACGGCGTCGTGTGGCGGCTGAAGATCTGCAACGACTCGAACTGGGGTTGCTCGCGGAAGCGAACCGGAACCATCTGCGACAGCGGGCGGAAGATCGTGCGTTAGAAGGTGTGATCCGGTCTTTTGAAACCGCGTACGGTATGCAGCAGGCAGCGCCGGGGTTGTTCGATCTGACGCAGGAGTCGCAAACGACGCTGGATCTATACGGTGTGCGACCGGGTGAAACCGCCGGGTTCGGGTGGCAATGTTTGATTGCCCGGCGGCTGGCGGAAATGGGTGTGCGTTTTATCGAGTTGATTGATGCGGGGTCATCTGGAAACTGGGATTCGCACGCAAACATGCAAGATCATGTTGCGCGGGCTGCCAACGTCGATCGTCCGATCGCAGCGTTACTGCAGGATTTGAAGCAGCGCGGAATGCTGGATGAGACGCTTGTCGTTTGGACGACGGAATTTGGTCGTACGCCGTATCACGAGGAGGCAAATCATCCTGGGCGTGAACATCACCGGCATGTGTTCTCGTCGTGGTTGGCGGGAGCCGGAGTGCGCGGTGGCTGCGTCTACGGCGCGTCCGACGAATATGGGATGCAGGTGGCGGAAAACGGTGTGCATGTTCATGACTTTCACGCGACCATCCTCGCACTCATGGGGATCGATCATGAACGCCTTACCTACCGCCACGCGGGGCGTGATTACCGGCTTACCGACGTCCATGGCACCGTGGTCTCGGAGCTGTTTGCATGAGTTGCTGGTGGCGCTGAAATCGCGCAAAACCAAGTGGGTGACAGTGCTCCCGGCATCGTCTATAGTGGCTGGTATTGCGAATCGACATCATGTGATCCCAGGGAGACGTCCATGCGCTACTCAGTCCTTCGTTGTGCGGTGACCTGTTGCTGTGTCGCTTTCGCCCAGATGGCGATCGCAGCCGAGAAAGACGCGCAGGGAGTGGCGCTGTTTAATGGTAAGGACCTGGCCGGTTGGGAGCATTTCCTGGTCGACGCGAAGGTCAAGAAGGAGCAGGTGTGGAGCGTCCAGGACGGCGTGCTCGTATGCCAGGGCAAACCCGGGGGCTATTTGCGGACGACGAAAAAGTATCAGAACTTCAAACTCGTCGTGGAGTGGCGTTGGGCGGAGAAGCCAGGTAATAGCGGTGTATTGATGCGGATTACGGGGAAACCCACCATGCTTCCCAACTGTATGGAAGCCCAGCTGGCCAGCGGCAGCGCCGGCGACATGTATGGCTTCCAGGGTTTTAAGGTGGGGGGTGACAAGTCGCGTTTCTCAGCGAATCCAAAGGCGGTTGGCGGGCTGACGAATTTGAAGAAGATTACTGGGAACGAAAAGAAGCCAGGTGAATGGAATCGGTATGACATTACTGTCAAGGGCGATTCCGTTACACTGCTGGTCAACGGCAAAAAAGTGAACCAGGCACGTGGTTGTACCGTCCGACCAGGGTACATTGGTTTGCAATCTAAGGGCGGGATCATCCACTTTCGCAACGTGCATATAACACCCCTCAAATAGTTGCGATGTGGTCTGAATAGACCCGCCGCATACCGGGCGCCCGTTCAGTCAGCGGAGCACGTGTGGGTTGGGTATCGGACGCATCTTTTGTGGCCCTGCCCAGTGACGGATTCGCGACCCAAGAATCCACAGGTCTGGAGCGGGCCTTTCCTGACAAGTAAAATGGAGCGGGGGGGATCCTGGACACCAGGTGTAGATGGTGTCTGCTGCCCGTCGCGCCCTTATGCAAAGGCGATCATAGTGGAAGAGGAAATTGTATTGACGACAGCCGAACAGCGCGTGATGCGCACGTTCCGGCGATTCTTGATGACGCCCGGTCAAATGCTTTGCTTTTATGGGCCGAATCTCAAACAGAATCTAACCACGCTTGAGCGTCTGACAGATCGAGATTTTCTGGTCAAAGAAAAGTTCCAGGGCGGCTACTCACTCACGCTGGAAGGTTACGCAGCGATGAACAGCTGCGAATAGCGGTGCATGTCACAAATAGCCTGGTGCAAGACCAGCCAGGGTTGTCAGGGGGACGGCTGCCGGTTGGTGTTCTAATCGATGTAGAGGAATTCGTTGGAACACTGCAGCATGTGTACAAAACTCTCCAGTGCGTGTTTCCGGGCAGGGGCAGCAGTCAGTCCGTTGTTGATATGCAATGCGGTCAGCCGGTCCAGGTAATCGTGGGCCAAGGCGGTCTCCTGTGCGGAGGGCGGTCGTACAAACGCAATCCAATAGGCCTCACGGATCCGTTTATCTCGAGGAGCCTCGCCCTCCAGTTCGCGGTGCAGTCGTTGTGCCAGGTGCGCGGCGTGTTCGGCGAAGAAGGCGCTGTTGATCATTGTGAGGGATTGCAGAGGGGTCGCTGAAGGGACACGATGTGTGCAATTCACGTCGATAATCGGGTAGTCAAAGACACCCAATAA
>CAZITS010000903.1:0-2903 GCA_964542185.1 uncultured Pirellulaceae bacterium | reverse complement strand
CACCTGATCAAGTGTACGGTCCAAAGGATAGCCGGCCGGGGACAACTGGTCGTGTGCGGCGCTGCTCAACCAGCAGGTACTCGCCTGCGCATGGCCAGCAGTTCCCGATACCTTGATCCGATCGTATCCAGAAAATACAGCTATTTTTCCTTGATGTCGCGCCAACGGTTCCAGCGTCGGACTCATCTTAAACTGGGCGCCGACCTCGCCAATCCTCCACTGCGATTGAACCACACCGTTGGGAACGTAAAAGAACGCAGCCCGTTTGGGCGCTACGGAAGCTGTCGCACCTCGCACTCGCTGCTGCATGCACTCCAGCAGCGGAAGCGCCATAGCGACACCGCTGCCGCGCAACAGCGCCCGTCGTGAAATCGGTCGCATCGTCATGGTTGACTCCTTGGTCCGTCATTCTTTTTGTACCGGAACGGCCGACTAATAACGACCTCTGTAATCGCTGTCGAAAAACGGCCGTGCTCGGCCGCAATACGCCGCACCATCCCGTTGATGGTCATTCGATCCCTGGGCTCGAGTGGTCGCCCCAATGCATAAGAGAGCAGGTGTTCCGTGAAGGCCCGCATAAAGATTTCCGGGCGTTCCAATAGCCGTTCCTTGAATTCTTCGATGTTCGAAAACTTCGCTTCGCCAAACAAACTGCCACTGGCATCAACCGGCAAGCCAGAACGATAGGTCTCGCGCCAGCGCCCAACCGCGTCATACTGCTCCAGCGCGAATCCGAGCGGATCAATTGCCGCATGGCAGGTCACGCACGCGGCATTGATTTGATGCTGTTGAAGACGTTCACGCAGTGTGATTCCCTGCGCCTCGATGACATCATCGTCTGCTTCAATTTCGGGGACCGTGTCGGGTGGCGGCGGTGGCGGCCGATTCAAGATCACTGTCGCGACCCAGGCGCCACGTGTAATGGGACGAGTACGAAGTGGTGACGAGGTCATCGTCATGGTCGCCGCCGTCGTGATTACTCCTCCCTGACGACGCGTAGACAATTCCCGCCGCTTGAATTCCTGCTGAAACGTGTCGAAACGGTTCACATTCCCTTTCCCAGACAGCGGGACTTCGTCTTCATACCAACTTTGCAACTCATCAGACCGATAACTGTATTTCGAATCCACCAGCAACATGACAGACCGATCCTCTACAACAATGCTCTCAAACAGCAGGAGCGGTTCCACCATCATCTGCAGGCCAAACTTCCATTGTTCGCAACCAATCCGAGAATAGTAATGCGGAAACCGTTCCATCGACGGCACCGCGGTAATCAACTGGTCCAACCGCAGCCATTGCCGGGCGAAATTTTCAGCTAAGGCACGGCTGCGTCCATCGGTCAGCATCCGTGCCACCTGCTGCCTGAGCACCGTCGGGTTGCTCAACCGCCCGGCGCCCGCCAATTCGCTTAGCTCTGCATCAGGAATCGTGTTCCAGAGAAAAAACGACAATCGCGTCGCCAACTCATACTCGGAGAGCGGAACCGCCACCTCGGTCGCATTGCCCGTTTCCACCAGGTAGAGAAAACGTGGCGATGCCAGGATTCCGGCGACCGTCCGTTTCATCGATTGCGTGTAGGAACCATGACGCTCGTACTGAGTCTCGAAAAAGGCGCAGTACCGCTCCCAGGTTGCCGCATCCACAGGACGCCGAAACGCACGAGTCAATAACGATTTGAGCCGGATGCGTCCCAATTCCAGATCACGCTCTCGGTTCCTCGGATCGGTACCAGCAAACAACCGATCATAGGCCCGACAGTACGCGCGGAACTGTGGGCTCTCCACAATCGATTTACCCAGTTTGAGAAACGTTTCCAGCAACAATGGAGACAGACTCAGTTGGTCGCCTCGATTATTGAAACCATGTTCGGCCTGCAAATCGATCGCAAAGGGCGACACGCCATCCAACAAATCTTTCTCGACCTGATTTTTTCCGAGGGTCCGATTTCCCACCCGAATCCGTTCTGGCAACACCCCCGACGCTGGCCGGTAGTAGTCGTGATACGCCCGCAAGGTGCGTTCCGGTAACGGGTAGACATCGCCTTCCAGATCGAGCAAATCGCGCACCGCGTTGTTGTACTCATAACGTGTCATCCGCCGCATTACCGTGGGCACGACGGTTTCCGACCGCGCCGTCCGCTCTGCCAGCTGTTCTTCGAAAAACCCGGCCAGTCGCCGCCGTTCTTCCGCAGGGGGCTGCTCCGCTTTTGCGGGAGGCATCGTGCCAAAAGCCAACGCATCGGCAATCTTCTCAATCTGGTCCAGCGGAAGCTCTGTCAGCCCCCCCTTGTTCAGGACCGTCAGCCGCAACTCTCCGGGAGCCTGATCACCTGCATGGCATTCCGCACAGTAGCGGGTCAGCAACTTGATCGCCGCAGCCGGTTTCAACGCAGCCACCGTCGCCACTTCCGCCGTTGCAGGAACACGCGGAGCGGGCGCCAGGTCGACCAACTGAAAGTAATCCACGCCGAGCAAGTACCCTTTCTTTTTGAACAACGACGCCTGTGGATTCGCTCCCGTCAGTTTCAACGTGAGCAGATGCGGGCCCGCCTCCAGGGGCAAGTCAGGAAGCGTCACCAGCGGCGCCAACTCGACGCGACTCGAGAAGAGGTCGACTTCGACGCCCACCGGCTTATTGTCCACCAAAATTTCACAGACACCGTAGTCGGGCGCACGCGTCAACTGGACCACCATCCGATAGCGGGAACTCCGTCCCAGAACCCACCGCAAGCGAGCCTCCTGTCCCGCCACGCCATCCCACAAGAAGTGGGCATCGCCACTCCACTGACGGCCATACCCCCGCAGCCCTTGAAAGCGGGCATTACCGTGTAGCAGGAAATGGGTCTCTCCCTCAAAACGCCCATTCGCACCACTCAAATCAGGCGCCCTGCGGATCGAGTG
>CAZITS010000902.1:0-2904 GCA_964542185.1 uncultured Pirellulaceae bacterium | reverse complement strand
CGCGCAATTCACGGCCTGGGGTTTCACCCCGGGCATGAATCATCCTGAGAACGAGTCGCGTTTCTTGGCGACGATCGAAGAAGCGTGTCAGGTGGCGCATCAGCTGCGTTGTGACAAAATGACTGTGGTAGCGGGAAATGTGCAGAAGGGGATGACTCAACAGCAGATGCTGTCACAAGTCGTCAAGGCGCTGCGGCGCGCGGCGCCGATTGCTGAGAAAAACAAGGTCATGCTGATTCTGGAGCCGATGAACGGGCGCGTGGATCATCCGGGACACTGCTTGTATGGCAGTCCGGACGCGGTACGCATTTGCCAGCAGGTCGATTCACCGTACGTCAAGATTAACTGGGATCTTTACCACATGCAGATCGAAGAAGGTGATTTATGTGGTCGGTTGCGGGAGGGATTTAAACAGGTCGGCTACCTGCAATTAGCAGACCACCCTGGCCGAAATGAGCCGGGGACCGGGGAGATACACTACAACCGCGTGCTGCGGGCGGCGTCGGAGCTGGGCTATCGTGGATACGTAGGTCTCGAGTGCCGTCCTCAGGGGACGGAAGTTGCCGCTGCCCGCGCTGTTGCTGCGGCAGATGTCTGGTGAAGTTCAGTTGGCACTTGCCAGGGACTACATTACTTGACTGGGAGTGTTTGTAGAACGCTTTTGATTCCATGTCGTCCGGTGTCCCATCCTTGCTGTTGAACTGCGCGCAATCCCGCGCAGTTGATGCGCGTGCCATCTCGCATTATGGAATGTCGGGATTGGTCCTGATGGAAAATGCCGGAAGTGGCTGTGCCCATTGGTTGCGTCAATGGGGTATCAACGGGCCTGTCGTAATTTGTTGCGGAAAAGGAAACAACGCAGGTGATGGATTTGTCGTTGCCCGTCATTTGGACTTGCAAGGCGCGACAGTACGTGTTTTGCTGTGGTGTTCGCCCGACGCATTGGAGGGGGATGCTCTGGTGAACTACCGCATCATTGAGCGGTCAGGTATCGTCATCCAGCGTGCGGACCGAGTGAGCCAGGACACAGTTATTGCGTGGTTTGCGGAGGCGGATTGGATCATTGACGCTCTCCTGGGGACGGGGGCTCGCGGCGAGTTAAGGTCACCATTTGATCTGGCCGTGATGCTGATGAACCGGGCAGCAGGCCGTAAATTGGCGATTGATGCTCCAACTGGATTGGACTGTGATACGGGGGAGCCAGGTGGCACGACCTTTGTCGCGAATTACACCTGTACATTCGTTGCTGCGAAGACAGGGCTGGTTTTGCCCCAGGCTCAGCCTTATGTCGGAGAGCTGCAGGTGGTAGGGATTGGAATTCCTCGCCGGATGCTGGAGGATCTGGCGCGAGATCAAGATCGGAAACAAGACCGGGAGTTCGTCGATAATGGCGCAGGAGAGTGAAGTATGGAGGTGATTTCGAGGAGCGTCGCACTCGTGATCAACCAACAAGTGTCGGAGGTTGTCAACTATCCAGGGCCTGATGGGTTTTTGGGTTTTCGAGGCTCCTTCATGATGGATGTGGTTGTGGTGGCCATGGCGCTCGTGTTGGGTGTTATGTCATTTAGTATTTTTCAGGTCCGCAGCAAACGGAAATTTCAGTTCCACAAGCAAATCCAGTTAACGCTGGGCATTGTCTTACTATTGGCTATCACTGCCTTTGAAATAGACGTGCAGTTTTTTTCTACCTGGGAAGAGCGGGCCGCGGTATCGCCATTTTTTGATCAGACGCACCAGTGGAGCAGCCCAGCCGGGATCAGTCTGCTTGTCCATCTTTGTTTTGCCGTACCCACGGTGGTGTTGTGGACAGTTGTTATCGTCCAGGCGTTACGCCACTTTCCTTCACCCGCAGCGCCTGGATCTCATAGCCGTTCACATCGAATCTGGGCCTGGGTTGGGGCGTTACAAATGCTGGGAACCACGCTTACAGGATGGGCCTTTTATTGGTTGGCCTTTGTCGCATCGTGAGGCACGTGTTGGGGATGGCTGCCTGGTGCATATGCATTACCCGGTTCGAGGTGTCGTGTGGTGTCTCAACCTGCCTGGAGCATGGCCAAACAGGTTGAATTGGTAACGCTGCAAAGAGAGGCCTGTCATGGCAGGACCGTTTGAATTTCCGGAGCACCCACTTTCCAGGCAGGAAGATCCTTTTGTCGATGCGGCTGGCAACAACCCTTTCGCCGACTCAGAGATGAGCGGGGAAATCGAATCCAATCCGTATACCACCGCGGTGGACGATTTCAGGCCCTATCACCCTCAAGGTCACGTGATCTCGATGCGCTCGCGTGGACCTGCCATCCTGTTGTTGGGTGTGTGTGGGGCTCTGAGTGCTATTTGCATTGTGCTTTGCGCGGTGGTTACCCCAGCCGACTGGATCGTCTTGTTGCTCATCTTCTCTGTGATTGTGAGTTTTGTCTTCGGTCCCGCGGCATGGATTCTAGGCACCCACGACTTGCGTGCGATTGTTGCTGGTGCGATGGACGCCCGTGGGCGTGTCATGACCGGGTTTGGGCGGATACTCGGTGCCATGACGACGCTTGTTGCCGTCCTCTATCTTCTCTATGTGGGGACGACAATCATTGAGCTGTGGGATTCCTGACGGTGCCTGATACGGGATCTGTGTTGGCCCTGCAGGGATAGCTTGTCGGCGACGGATGCCCCTGACCGCAGGTCTGTCAGATTCGGTGCTGATGGTTGCAAACGGCCGGCTTTGGCTGAACTGTGTCGGCACCTATAATGGAAGTAACTGATCCTCAACTACCACCTGTATCCTCAACTACCATCCTCAACTACACAGTGGAATCGTCGGAGATTGTACATGTCCGCAGCGGTGCTTCCTGACGGGATTCTCGAATTTGCCCCTTATCGATCGCTGGCCAATGAAGAGTTGGCTGCGCGTGTCGA
>CAZITS010000901.1:0-2906 GCA_964542185.1 uncultured Pirellulaceae bacterium | reverse complement strand
ACCCCGTTACCACGTGATCCTCTGGAACGATGATCACCATACGTACCAGTACGTGATCCAAATGATGCGGAACTTGTTTGGTCATTCAGTTGAACAGGGTTTCCAAATCGCTTCCGCCGTAGACACGCGCGGGCAGGCAATCTGTCTCACCACCACTCGGGAACATGCTGAACTCAAACGGGACCAGATTCATGCCTTCGGCCGCGATCCTTTAATGCAAGACTGCCAGGGTTCCATGTCGTCCACGATCGAACCCGAGCCGGCAGCTGACTAGTTGTTCCACCTGTTCTGGCGGCAGCCACATTTTCTACTGCCCCAAACGCCGATTCGGATTTCCCGAGCACTGAACGTCACGCCATGACCGATCTATTAAAGACAGTAACTCTCGGCTGTAAAGTCAATCAATACGAAACACAACTGGTGCGCGAAGGTTTGCTGGGAATCGGTTACCGTGACGCCGATACGCAGCAGACCGCAAATCTCTGCATTGTGAACACCTGTACCGTCACGCAGGAAGGCGATTCGAAAAGCCGTCAGGTCATTCGCCGGCTGGCGCGCGAGAATCCGGAATCGCGCATCGTCGTGATGGGATGTTACGCTACCCGAGCTCCGGAGGAACTATCGGCCCTGCCTAACGTCTCCGAAGTCGTCACGGACAAGCGTGAGATTCCCGACCTGCTAGGGCGGTTTGGTGTCATCGACATTCCTTCGGGAATCTCGCAGTTCGGCGATCGCCATCGCGCCTACGTTAAAGTTCAGGATGGCTGTCTCTTACGGTGCAGTTACTGTGTCATCCCATCGGTGCGACCAGGACTGCACAGTCGCCCGGTCGATACGATCCTGGAAGAAGTTGGTCGGCTGACAGACAACGGTTATCGAGAGATTGTGCTCACCGGCATACATCTCGGTCACTATGGTGTCGAAGGCAATTGGAACAAACCCAAATCGGAGTGGCTAAGACTGTCGCACCTGCTCGAAAACATCGCCAATTTAGATGGCGATTTTCGTATCCGGCTGTCGAGCATCGAAGCGACAGAAATGACCCGGGAGTTAATCCAGGTCATGGCAACCTACCAAGAGCGGATCTGTCCGCACCTCCACATTTGTCTGCAAAGTGGGAGTGATCGTGTTCTCAGAAGAATGAAACGTCGCTGGAGCACACGGACTTTCCAGCAGCGCTGCGAACTCATTCATGACGCACTGGACCAACCCGCATTAACAACCGACATCATTGTTGGCTTCCCCGGTGAAACCGACAGTGACTTTGAAGCAAGTTGCCAGCTGGTTCGCGAAATCGGGTTCTCCAAAATTCATGCATTTCCCTTCAGTCCCAGGCGGGGAACACCGGCGGCAGATTTCCCGGATCAGATCCCGAAACGGATCAAGCGCGAACGCAGCCGCGAATTAACACGGATCGAAGGTGCGCTGCGGGAAGACTATTTCCGCAGCCTCTGCGGCCGACAACTCCAGGTGCTGACCGAGTCGTGCGATCCGGTCACCGGGAGATGGACGGGGACTTCCTGTCGGTACACGCCCACTGAATTGCCCAAATCGGACTCAATCGACGCCGGACAGCTGGTCGAAGTTCAAGCCCTCGACGCAAACAGCGAGCGTGTCTACACCGGCACGCTGCCGATTCCGGCACGATCTGTTGGCGTATGCTAGCGGTGGTCGGGGTTCTCTCTGGCACGCGATCTGGTGATCTGCTAATCTCCCGCCGCCAATCGTCCGGACCGCTGGCCGCTTGTCACGTGCAATCAAGTAGGGCCGACGACACCATTTCTTGATCGCCGCGCTCGTTTCTGCCTGAGGAGTCATCCATGATTTTGCGCTCGTGCTGGCTGGTCTTCCCAGTGATCGCGTTGTTGCTGCCTGCTGTCACTTCTGCTGCACCGCCTTGGCAATCACTGATTCCCTTCTGGCGCGTCGACGCGGATACGGACAAAGACTACACCGTGACGGAGCGCCAGGGCCCCTGGATGGTAATGGCCGCTTCCTTTGCCGGTCCGGAAGCCGGGGAACAAGCTCGAGAACTCGTGCTGGAATTGCGCCGCCGATCTAATTTGGAGGCTTATATTCATGAACGGAGTTTCGATTTCACAAAACCAGTCGAGGGCAACGGATTCACAAACACCGATGGTAATCTTCGCCGTCGAGTTATGCGTTACCGGCAAAATGTGCGTTTTGATGAATTTGCGGTGCTCGTCGGTAATTTTGATTCCGTGAATGACTCCGGCGTCGCCAAGTCGCTGAAGAAAATCAAGTTCCTGCATCCCACGTGTCTGGACATCACGAAAGGGAAGGGGACTACACGGCGTTTCGCTGGTTTACGTGATTTGCAACGTCGCTTTCACGTGAACAAAGACAAACAGAAGAAAGGGCCAATGGGGAACGCGTTTCTCACTCGCAATCCGCTCTTACCTGATGATTTCTTTGAACGCCAGGCGATCGATCCCCTGGTCCTGGAGATGAACCGGGACGTCAAATTCAGCTTGCTGCGTAATCGAGGTCGATTCACGGTTCGCGTGGCCACATTTCGAGGCAGATCCACCATGAAGCTGGATGAAATTCAACGTATCAAGAACGGCGCCAAGATGAAAAGCACGCTAGCCGATGCAGCTGACCGAGCGCACCGCTTGACCATGGCATTGCGCAAGAAGGGGCATGAGGCCTATGAATTCCACGACCGTTATCAGAGTCTGGTCACAGTCGGAAGTTTCATGGAACTGGGTCGTGAAACGGCGGCGGGAATTCAACTGACGCCGCCCATCCAACGGATCATGAACACGTTCAAAGGAAAACAGCGGCAAGTCCCCGGATTAGCTGCGCCCACCACCACTTCGCAAACCATCGCAGGAGTTCCCTTGGATCTACAACCTGCACCCATTGAAGTTCCTAAACAATCG
>CAZITS010000900.1:0-2911 GCA_964542185.1 uncultured Pirellulaceae bacterium | reverse complement strand
CCTCAGATCAAATCCCGATTCATCGAAATGGTCTCGGTGGATGTCTGCCGCCTCAACCGAAGTCAGCAGCATGATCGCTGCAAAACAGCCAGTCGTGCGTAGATATGCTTGTACTACGCTCCTGCGGTTGAGGCACCGCGCCAAACTCAGCCATCTCGGACCCATGCTTACCCTGCTTTACGCTCGGTGGTGTTAAACGACACTGATGACAGCGCCCATCGACATGCGTACCAGACACGAATCTCGGGGCAACCGTGGCGAAACGCTGCTATCTCTCCAGACATGACTGAGGACGATGACTCCAGGCGGCTTCAGTCAGGGCGGCGCCACGCAACCAGCGCGGCGATCCGTCGAGATTTTGCTGCCGAAACTATCCCGTCAGCAGGTCCCAGGAGCATGCAAACGGCGTGCAACGACCCGAACCATGGCAAAACGACAGACTGAAATTCCGACCCGCTGAAAACAAAACATGTATTGTCCCATTCAACCCGTGTCCAGTCCAGGCATTACGTGTTCGTTGGTTGGACGCCAACGGCCGCCCAGTGCGCTGGTTCTCTTCCGCGTCACCTTCCGAGATCCGCCCGCCCGCTGGATTTTTCCAGCAATGCCGCCGCCACGTCAAGCGACGTCTTCTCTGGTGGTGACACACCAACGCGTTTTGGAGTACTGGTGACAAACGCCTCTGCGATCTGTCGATACGATCCCTGCAGCAGTGCACCATAATCCACGCGACGTTCCCCTTTTACCAGTCGCTGCTGCATGTGCAGTAACCACGCCTCGACCCGTGGCCGGTAATAGTTATCCAGTAACTCGACGCGATCGGTGGACGCATAATCGAGCAGCCCTGGATATTTATCCAGCCCCGCCAATGCGGTAAACCGCAAGCGCACCTCTAGATCATTTGCATAAGTCCGCGGCACGTTAGACTGCTTGACCGACTGCACCGGTTGCTTGCGTAGTGGCCTTTGCCTGCCAAGTTTCATTTCACTTTCCAGCCAGAACTCTTCGCAAGGTGCTACCAGTGCAGTAATCCAATCGAGTCGGTCAAGCGCTGCCCGCCCTGCAGCTGCCAGGCCTTCCGCGTTTGATTCCTGCGTGAACGCCCGGTGTGCACCAAGCGCATGGTAATCGAACTCGATTCCCAGCAGTGTTCTCGCGATATCAATCACGTCCCGCTGAAAAAACACGTTGTTCTCCAGACCACTGCGTTCAGCGACCGCAAGCCGCAATGCCTGCCATAACCTGGGCGTCTGGGCATAGCGCGCTTCGATCCTCTGGGGATCAGCAAACAAGTCCGCACCACCACCGTCGTAGGGAAGCGCGCTATGGTAAAAGGGGCGTGGATTGGCCTCCAGGTTATCCGCATATGCCGTGTCCGCCACTCGCTTCCACACCTCGATCATCGCGGATGCCGCAGCCCTGCCGTAACGCCGGATACAATAACGTTGCAAAAACGAGTCCAGACCGATCCCACGCGGATCCCATGCCAACTCCGAGGCAAAATCAAAATAGAGAAAATTGTGATGCGTACTCTCCGGATTGATGTAAAAACCAGTGCAACGGCGGGACTGCGGATCAGAAACGACATGTTGCACGCGTCTCAACAGATCGCGGAGGTCACCATGGAGCCGCTCGACATTCCCGAACGTATTGAGAACACCGAACATCCATTCAGCCTGACCACCAAAATGCCCTGTTTTTGCGCAGATGGAATTTGTCTCTGCCCATACATCGGCAACCAGGTAACGCGAATGTGTCATGGCAGCAAAAAACTCGCGACACACTTCCGGCGTCCAATCCTCTCCCTGCAAGAACCAACCGCTCATATAAAGTGTCCCATGCGGATCGGCACGGGCCAACGCCGCGCTCATATGGCGAGCCCAATCCATCTTGATCTGACGTTTCGCCGCAGGCGTCGCGCCTGGACTCGTTTCGGGGTAGGGAGCTTGATCCCATAACTGCGTCTTCCCGTAAACGGTCTCCCACTCCTTGACACTGGCCTCCACCACCTTGCCGAACATGGGGTCGCGAGGGTGGATGTTATAGCTCGTCGACACCCCGGACCATTGGGCCACGACGTACTGGATCTGAGGATGCGCCGCAGCAAACTCAGGAGTGACGTGTCCACCCCAGAGTTGCCCCACCAGCTCCATATCCAGCTTGCGTGCATAACTCCCGACCGCCTTCTGCAGTTCTGACTCCCACACCGCCCACTTGGACAAGGGCTGTTCCCGCATTCCAAACCGTTGCCAGACCCGATCCATAACCACTTCACGACCGAGCGTGAAATAGGAAACGTTCAGCTTTCTTTTCAGCATGTAATCGTGCGCGCGTTTCCACTCGTCGACACCCCAGTACTGGCAAGTGTAGACGTAGGAGCAGGCGTTCGGCGCCATACGCCGCGTGAAGAAGGGACGTTCGGTTCGCTGGGGCGCTGGCACCCTGAGCGTCGCCTGCTGTGGTACCTGATCACCATCCCAGAAATAACCGACGCCACATTCTTTCTCCAGAAAATCGTAAACCGCATACATGTGGCTGCGACCACGACATCCACTTAATAGTAGATACTGGCCTTCTTCCTGCACCACCGTTTTGATAGCAAAGCCATCCGCACCCATCGCCTCTGGATCGAGTTGCACGGCTCCCTCTTTCACTAACCACCCTATCTGCGCATGGCTCTGTGGGCTCCCGATCAGAATCCTGGTCGCATACTCGCCGGCAGCCGCCGCACCGTCTTCGACGATCGGTAACGACGCGCCAGTAATCCGCATCACAAATTGTGACAATTCGTTGGCCGCATGCCGCTCGATCCAGGACGCATCGGCTGCCAGGACGATCACCGCAACTGCCTGCCGTTGTTGCACCAGGGTGACGTCTGCAGCGTTCATCGAAGCGCACTTGCACCCCATCA
>CAZITS010000899.1:0-2922 GCA_964542185.1 uncultured Pirellulaceae bacterium | reverse complement strand
TGCTAGTCGATGAGGTTCGCTTTTCTCGCTGTATCGTGCGAAATATTCGTGGTGCAGGGTTCTTGATTGCGACGGTGCCGGGAGTCGTGTTGCGTCCGCAGATCCGTACTCGCAACGTGCGGCTGCTGGAATGCGTGTCGGATGCTCCCGTGACTATTGCCTACGGCGTCGAAGGAGTTTTGCTGCAGGACTGCCGTTTTGCTGCGGTAACCGGAATCGGTTGCGAAGGCCGCGCTGCCAGTCCCGCCAGTCGTGGTCCGAAATGGCCGGTGCGATCGTTGACGATCCAAGGTGGAACGTTTGGGAAGCTAATGGTCAATATGGAGAGGGGGAACGCGTCTGGACGGCTTGACGACAAGTTGTATCCGAATTATCTACCGCGGGTGACACTGCGCGGCTTACCGGTGGGTACGCCGATTGAGATCAAGGGCGCGGCGGCAGGCGTGGTGCAGGAGTAGCTGGAGTGCTGGTGGTCGCGGTAGTAACCCATTGGCTGGAGGATTTAATTGTGACAGGAAGGGTATCGAGCATGGTGAATACAGCAATTGATTTGGGCCGTCGCACGCTACTGCGCCGCAGTGTCGGCTATGCGGGCGGGGTCTACCTGCTGGCAAGGGGGGCGTCGTGGGAACAGGCGGCAGCTTTGTGGGCTGCAGATGATGCGACACCCCAGCTGCGACTGGGACTCGTCACGGACTTGCACTACGCGGATAAGGCTCCCTCCGGAACACGGCATTACCGTGAGACCATCGACAAATTGGCTGAGGCAGCAGGCCAGTTCGCACTTGCGAAACCGAAATTCGTGGTTGAGCTGGGGGATCTGATTGATGCGGCAGACTCGGTTGCTGTCGAGCAAGGGTATCTGAAACGTATCCAGCGTGAGTTTTCACAGATCGCCTGTCCTCAGCATTGTGTGCTCGGCAACCACTGCGTGGACACGCTTACCAAACGTGAATTCCTCGACGGCGTATCGCAGCCCAAATCTTTTTATGGGTTCGATGCAGGAGGCTATCACTTTGTGGTGCTGGATGCCTGCTTCCGGAGCGACGGTCGCCCATACCAGCGCAAGAACTTTGACTGGACGGACCCCAACCTGCCCGCGCATGAAGTCGAATGGCTAAAAGCAGATTTGGCGGCCACGGACAAGAAGACGGTTGTTTTCGTGCACCAACGACTGGATCCGGCGGGAACCTACTCCGTCAGGAACGCCGCGGAGGTCCGTCGGGTTCTGGAGGAATCACACAAGGTACTGGCTGTCTTTCAGGGACACAGTCACGAAAATCATCACGCGCTGGTCAACGGCATTCACTACTGTACGCTGGTCGGCATGGTCGAAGGGACGGGCAAAGAGAACAACGGTTATGCCATCCTGGACCTGTTGCCGGGTGACGTATTGCGATTGTCGGGGTATCGACGGCAGCAGAAGTACCAGTGGGGAGCAA
This sequence comes from uncultured Pirellulaceae bacterium, assembly GCA_964542185.1. Classification (GTDB taxonomy): domain Bacteria; phylum Planctomycetota; class Planctomycetia; order Pirellulales; family Pirellulaceae; genus UBA9264. The sequence goes on along the minus strand of CAZITS010000899.1, from coordinate 1,480 downwards.
AATGAACGCGTTGTCGATAGGGCTGGGCATTCATAGCTACCACGGTGAATGCTGTGCATGTTCACAGCGGAATGGCAGGTGGTTTGTCGTCGCTGCTCTGGTGGTGTGGACATTGGGCTGCCAGGCGGTTTCCGTGCCCGCCGCAGAGCCCGCTCCGCGATTGAATCAAATCCAGGTGATTGGCACGCATAATAGTTACCATCTGGAGCCGTCCGCAGCCGTCGTGCAGGCGATCAGCACGGTCTATCCGGGAGCGAAGACGGAATTGGCGTACCGTCATCGGCCGTTGACTGAACAGTTCGATCAGCTCGGCGTCCGTCAGGTTGAGTTGGATCTTTTCGCCGATCCGCACGGGGGACACTTTGCCTGGCCCCTTGGTGCACGTCTCGACGGATTGTCTCGACAGGAGTTTGATCCGCAGGGAATCTGGCAGCGACCAGGCTACAAGATTATGCACGTCCAGGATGTCGACTACCGCACGACGGTGCCGACGTTTCGGGCAGCGCTGCGCGAAATCAATCGCTGGTCGCTCGCGCATCCTCGCCATGTACCGATCATGGTGCTGTTGGAGCTCAAGGAACGTGCGATCGTCGGTTTGACTCGTCCAGTGGCTCTGACGCGGGAGCGTCTGCAGGAGCTGGAAGCGGAGATCCGCGAAGTGCTGGCGTTAAAACGTATCCTGCGCCCGGATGATGTGCGGGGCACGGCGACCTGTCTGCGCGACGCAGTGACCGAATCCGGCTGGCCGGCCCTGGATGACGTGGCGGGACGTGTTTTGTTTGCGCTGGACAACGAAGGTCAGATTCGTGACCGGTATCTGGAACTGCATCCAGGCTTACGTGACGGCTTGTTGTTTGCCAGTGTTCCGGAAAGCCATCCGGCAGCGGCGTGGATGAAGATTAACGACCCCGTCAGCGCGCAACTGAGGATTCAGCGACTGGTCAAAGCCGGTTTTATCGTGCGTACTCGGGCCGATGCAGACACGCAGCAGGCGCGGCGCACGGATCTGCGACGTCGCGACCTGGCGTTGTCCAGCGGGGCGCAATTTGTGAGTACCGATTATCCGGAATCCGATCCGCGATTGTCCGCGTATCGCGTCCAATTGCCGGGCGGCATGGTCGCCCGCGCCAATCCAGTCAGCGGTACCCGTTTACGGGCGGGAGAGTGGGAAGTCGGAGCGCGCTCCACACCGTAGAGTGGTCGTTGCCAGAGTTGCCGTCCATCCACGCAACACGCAGCTGCATACCACGCCGTGAGGATCGTCTCGTGCAGGCTGACACAAGTCGGTGATGTCGCGTCAACGATGTGACAGGCGGATGGTGCGAAAGACGACGTAGGCGACGCCACCAGGTGGATCCGGGCGGGTGTCGAGCCGCACGACCTGTTTGCTCACGGGTGACTCAAAAGAGAGAGAGAGTGGTTTTCCGGCGGAGCGTTCTGTAAACGGAATCGACAATCGCTGGGACCCACTGGTGACGGT
>CAZITS010000898.1:0-2924 GCA_964542185.1 uncultured Pirellulaceae bacterium | reverse complement strand
TGACACTCGCGGAGACCCAGGTGATATTCGTACCTGGTTCTGGCTTCAGAAAAATGAAATATTGGCCGTGTGTTGTTGTGGCACACCTGCGTTTACGGTCGTAGCGTCCAACATTCTGGTACGGACTCAATACGACATGTCCGGCGACGTGCAGCAGCTCTTCGACCGCCACACGCACATCACCGCTGCGATCGAAGAGCTTACCCGGAAACACTCACGCAGCGTGAAAGCCTGACGCTGGCACCACGAAATCGCTGGGGCCGGTGGGCTTCGACCCGCTCTGTGGAGGTGGTCTGTTCTTGGCCTATTAGACGTCCGTCCATTGACGGGACTGGGCACTACTTAATACTGCGTCACAGACTTTCTGGGTTTCTAGCGCATCTCGAAAAGATGGGGTTGCCGGGTTGCCGGCAGCGTAGTCTTGCAGGAAATCGGCGACCTGGTGCACAAACGTGTGTTCATATCCAATCTGTAGGCCAGGTACCCACCATCGATCCATGTAAGGGTGCTCGCCGTCAGTGACGTGGATTGAACGCCAGCCTCGAATGGTTCCTTCATCCTGATGGTCAAATAAGTCTAGTCGGTGCAGATCATGAAGGTCCCATTTGAGTGACGCGTGTTCGCCGTTGATTTCCAGAGTGTACAACGCCTTGTGCCCCCGCGCGTAACGCGTGGATTCAAACAGGCCCAGAGATTCATTCTTGAAGTGGCACATGAAAGTGCACGCGTCATCGATGCCAACCGGCTCTACTTTGCCAGTCAGGTTGTGCATCCGTTCCTTGACGAAAGTCTCTGTCATGGCATTGACGTCGGCGATTCCGCCATTGAGCCAAAGTGCTGTGTCAATGCAATGCGCCAGGAGGTCGCCCGTTACGCCACTGCCGGCCGCCGCCACGTCGAGTCGCCAAAGCGCGTTACCTCCCTGCGGAAGTTCTTCTGAAATTGTCCAGTCCTGCAGGAAGTTGGCTCTGTAATGGAAGATTTTTCCGAGCTTTCCTTCGTCAATAAGTTTCTTGGCAAAGGTGACAGCTGGCACACGGCGATAGTTGTACCAGACCATGTTGGCGATACCTGCCCGCTCGACCGCCTGGCACATCTCCTCGCCCTCAGCGGTGTTCATGGCGAGCGGTTTTTCGCAGAGTATGATCTTGCCCGCATCGGCCGCGGCCAGGGCAATTTCTTTATGCAGGTTGTTGGGGACGCAAATGTCAACGGCGTCGATATCATCGCGTTCGAGAAGCTGTCGCCAATCTGTTTCGACGCTTTCGTATCCCCAGGTATCCGCGAAGTCTTGCGCGTTTTCAGCGGTCCTGGCACAGATGGCCTTTAGTTGGACATCAAAGTCGAGGTCAAAAAAGTTGCCGACTTTTCGGTACGCATTCGAATGCGCTTTGCCCATGAAACCGTAACCGATCATGCCAATTCGAAATGGCTTTGCCATGTCGTTCGTGCTCCTGCTCGAGTGCTCGTGTCATTAACGACGAGCGATGTTGCGAATTTGTCTATTGACCGTTGAGGATTTCCGTCACGCAGGCTCGGTGGCGTCGTCCGCTGCTAGTTCCAGCCGTGCGCATTGCGCACTTGAATCATCGCATCGAGAATCGTATTCCAGGTATCCGGCGTTTCCAGGACATCATTGGGAAACATGCAGCCATCCCAGCAAATGTGGTGGATGCCACGGTCGGTCGCATTGTCCAGCCAGTAACCGGCAGTTGCGGTGATGTCGAGTTTGCCATTCGGGTCGTTTGCCAGGCAGTGCCTTCCTGTTTTGTCGTGTGAACCAGCGCCGTGTACGGTGCCGTCGTTTTGGGCGACGTGGAAATCGATGGTCCAAGGGCGTAGTTTGTCAGTCAATTCGGTATAAGCTGCAGCAAACTCTTCTTGTGAATACCCTTCCTGCAGCAACGCATGTTCGGGAGCGTTATATCCCATCAAGTACAGGTAGGTGTGCGCCTGGTCTGCCTGGAATCCGAAGCTCTCTGGCATGCCGACACCTTCGAGTGTGTCCAGCATATCTTTCCAGCTGTGCATTCCGGCCCAGCAGATTTCACCCTCGGCGGCGAGGCGTTCGCCATGATCTGCGGCGATTTGGGTGGCTTTGCGGAACGTATCTACGATTCTCGCTGTGCCAGCAGCTGGGTCCTCTCGCCATTTGTCGACTCCAAATTCGGCGGAGTCCAGACGGATTACTCCACCCTTGCGAATCCCGATGTCGTTGAACACCTTGGCGATACGGCAGGCTTTGTGAATCGCAGTGAGGAATTTTTCCTGCTGCTCGTCATCACCCATAGCGGAGTCGCCGACCGTTCCAGGCCAAATCGGAGCGACCAGTGATCCGATGACCAGGTCATGACTGGCAATCAAGTCGGCAATGCGTTTGAGTTCATCTTCGCTGGCGTCAGGATCGGTATGGGGATGAAACAGGAAGTAGTCGACGCCTTCAAATTTCTGTCCATCGACTTCTGCCGCTGCAGTTAACTCCAGCATTCGTTCCAGGCTGATTGGTGGCTCCTGGCCTTCTTCCTCACCTTTTCCAACAAGGCCGGGCCACATTGCGTTGTGCAATTTTGGGTACGAGAATTGGGTAGAAGTATCACTCATCGGTCAAATTCCTTCATTGAATGTGGGCAACACCAATGGTCGCATGCGGCGACCCTCATTCGCTGCGTCGGTAGTATTGGCAAACCGGCGTTCGTCGATTCCCCCGCGATGCGTTCCATACAAATAGTATTCATTGGGGTGCAGCTTGATCCGTTTTTCAGGGTGCAGGAAGCTCTGCGATACCCGGGTGGGAGTCAGACGCAATAGTCCTTCACCCGCGTCTAAAGCCCGTGCGAGAGCTGGTCGAACTTGCTCTTCTGACAGCATGGTCTGTGAACTCATAATGCTGCGTCTGCTTGATCTTGCGGGTTAAAGAGGATCGT
>CAZITS010000897.1:1202-2926 GCA_964542185.1 uncultured Pirellulaceae bacterium | reverse complement strand
CGGCGTGGGCGGTGTCACACGATGGCTCAGCATGACCGTGATGCTAACCGCCACAGCATTTTCTTTCGGCCAGGAGTCGCAGCCGGGCCTGCTAGCGACCTATACAGACGCCAACACAACCGTTCGGCGCGTGGTCAGCACCCCAAACTTTACGTTACAGCAAACAGAGAGTATTCACCCCCAAATCGACCAGCTTTTCCAGGCCGAGTGGAAAGGGCTGCTCCGTATTGTCCGCGCCGGCAAATATTACGTCTTTGCACCCGGCGCCGACGTGCTACTGGGCGGCCAAGCTGTCACCGCCCTGACACCACTGGCAACCGGCGAACACCCATTGCGCATCAGATTCAAACGCACTGACGATGTCGCCCGGCTGGAATTGCGTTGGCAAAGTGAGTTCTTCCGGAGCGAACCGATCCCCAGCTCTGTGCTGCGCCATCTGGAAACACCCGTCGAAGTCGCAGCTCAAGACTCGGTCGAACACGGACGATTCTTGTTTGCCGAACTGGGTTGTGCCAATTGCCACAGTGCCAGCAACTGGCAACTGCAATCACGCCGCGGACCGGACCTGGCGAGCGCCGGCTCACGGATTACGGCAGGCTGGTTATACGCATGGCTGAAAGCCCCGCACCGCTACCGCACCACCTCCGTAATGCCGGTCTGCCTCGAGACCGAACAGGATCGGGCCGATGTCACCGCGTTCGTCATGTCCCGCAACTCGGGTTCCCAGGCGTCCCGAGACCTGGTCAATCCAGATCAGATCGAAACGGGTCGCACTCTGTTTGATCAGGTCGGCTGCAGCAAATGCCACGACAAAGACAACAACCTGAATGCCATCGGATCCAAATACGTTTCCGTCGACGCGCTGGCTGACTTTATTGGCAACCCACATATCAGCGACCCAGACGGACGAATGCCCCAGCTGTTCCCACCGACCGAACGCCATCTGGCTACAGCAATCGCCGCTTTTTTGTTCCGCACCAGGAAACGCGCTGAGCCCTACACAGCCCCACCCGCCGGCAACGTGCAACGTGGTGCACAGCTGTTCCGTACCAGCGGCTGCGCCAATTGCCACCGCCTGGGCAACGCGTCAGGCCAACGCGATGCCACACTGCGGGGACCTGCCTTCGGCCAATCCGCCGGTTTGCCACTGCGTCATTACTGGTCCTTTGGTTCAGGCGAGGCGCCGGCGGTACAGGACCACGTGACGGGGCGCACGGAACAAGTAAAGGGCCGCACCCAATTTGCCCGCGCCACCAGCCCGCGCGACGCCACATTCGACTTTGACGGGAAGACCTTCATCGAACTGCCACACTTCCACCGCCCCGACACAATGACACTTTCTGTTTGGGTCAAGACGACCCGGGGCGGTTCTATTATTACGTGGGGACGACCTGGAGGCGGTCGACGCGGATCTCGTGAGTTACGTATGAACATCGGCCAAGACGGCGCCAATTCAATCTGCTATGGCGAGTACAACTCCGACGGAGGCTGGAGGCCGGTCATCGTGCGTCCCCAGGACGTCAATATCGTCGACGGCAAGTGGCACCACATCGCAGTGGTCCGACAAGGGCAGACCATTCGGCACTACGTCGATGGAAAATTCCAAGGGGGTGGAAAAACCCAAAAGGGAGCGGGCGACTACACGGATCGGCTGCTCATCGGGGCGCTTGGCCTGCAGGCCAATCCGTCCAATCGCTTTCAGGGCCAGCTCGACGATCTATCCA
>CAZITS010000897.1:0-1192 GCA_964542185.1 uncultured Pirellulaceae bacterium | reverse complement strand
CTCGCCGAACAACAAGTCGCGGCTTTGGCTGCCGGTGCGTCCCCCTTACGGATGGCGAATCCTGAGCAGGAGCCTGTCAAACCCTTTAATATTGCTGGCGGCTGCCTGGCTACCAACGTCAAACGTCCATTACCCGACTATCAACTCAGCGTTACGGACCGCACGGCCTTGCAACGATTTCTGCAGACCGTTCAGCCCAGCGATGGCAATGCCTACCGCAACGCGCCACCCATCCTTCACGAACTACGTCTGCGCCAGTTCCGTTGCACAAAATGTCACGAACTCGACAACCAGAACATCCAGCAGGGTGTTACGGTCGATGACGAGGGACGGGTCATGCGCAACGAACGTCCTCCACGACTGACGGGGGCCGGAGCAAAGCTGACGTCATCCTGGTTGCGCGCCGTGCTGCTGGAAAAGCAACGTAACCGCCCTTGGCTGAATCTGCGGATGCCTCACTTTGGTGCCAGCGTAGCCGACCTGCCCGCGTTGATTTCCAGCGCTGCCGGCGTGCCTGCCGAGGACCCAGCGCCCCCTCCGAGGCGCGACCTGGCAAGCGCGGGACTGGAAATCATTGGTCTCCGTCGGGGACAAGTCGCCTGCATCACCTGCCACGATTATCGCGGTATTAATCGCCGTAAAGACGGCGTCGTGCCGGCACCCGATCTGGCTGATGCAGGGCACACGGTGCGTCAGGACTGGTTTGCCAGGTGGATGCATGATCCACAGCGACTGCAACCTGGAACTTCCATGCCACAACTGTTCCTTGAGGTCAGTCCAGCAGAACGACAACTACGGATCGCGCAACTCTGGTCCGCGCTCTACTACCAGAAAGACCTGCCATTACCCAAGGGTGTGCTGGATCAGAAAACGGCAGGCACGCGGATTATTGTCAAAGACAAGCCTGTCCTGTTTCGCATGGCCACGGTGACGCCAGCTGGCAAAATTGACCGGGCGATCAATGTGGGACTTCCGGGTGGGCTGAACTTCACTTTTGACACCGTGACCTGTCAACTGAAGTACGCCTGGAAAGGCCCCTTCATCGACGCGGGTCCGGCCTGGAATGGCCGGGGCGGCAATCCGGTCTCTGCACAGGGAGCACAGTTGCTGACCCTGCGTACCGGCCACACGATTCACATTGGCGAGCCAAACCGACCCATGCGCCCCCGCTTTCTCGGATATCGACTGGAAC
>CAZITS010000896.1:0-2927 GCA_964542185.1 uncultured Pirellulaceae bacterium | reverse complement strand
GTGTCTATGTTTTATCGGACCATGCGCACCTGGAATTGCAGGCGCTGGTTGAACCAGGGCGGCGTTTCGCCTTCGTACCCGCAGCCGAAAAGCCCCAAAACCTAGCCCTTCAACTGGGTGAACGCCATTTTTCCGGTGTTCTCAACCAACCCGCATTCCTGGCCGTGCGGCTGCCTGCGGGAGCGTTAACGTTGCGGGCCAAATATGCGGGCGACCGCGCTCCGGCGCACATCCAGCTGACGCGTATCGATCCCGGTGGCGAGCTCGGACGCACGTTTGCGCGATTTGAACAACGTCAGCCGACCCTTGGCGTACACGTGGGCTTGCGGCGAGATTGTGGAAGTACGCTCAATCGGGTCGGGCAGCCTCGTCCCGTCACATCGACTGAGTTGACGGATTTTGTGTTCCAGGACGCGGTGAACAATTATCCGAGACCGGATGTCGAACAGGGAAACATGAACTATCTCGCGGGTTTTCGAGAGATCGGTGTGCGGAGCGAATATTCTGATGGCCGTCCGCGGCCCCGCTTGCGCGTTCAATCCATTCGCTTCGAGGGTCCTTATTACGAGACATGGCCTCCGGCATCGCATCGCAACCTGTTTCCTGAATCGGCGCATGCAGACGGCTCGCCAGAATACGCGGCAGAAGTGATAAGCCAGTTTGCAGAGCGTGCGTTTCGACGCCCACTGTACCCAGAGGAGTTGGCATCGCTGATTGCATTGTGGCGGAATACGTATAAACAGCTTGGTGACTTCCGCAGTAGCATCCGAGACGTATTCCTGGTCGTGTTGACGTCTCCACAATTCCTGTTTCTGATCGAGAACAGTCAAACCCCGGAAGCGGAGGACCTGACCGAGTACGAGTTGGCGTCCAAACTATCTTACTTTTTGTGGAACGGCCCGCCCGACTCACGGTTACTCCAGTTAGCAGGTGCGGGACAATTGCGAGAATCGCTCAATGCAGAGGTGCTACGCCTTATTGCCGCGCCACAATTTGATCAGTGCATCGAGACGTTTACTGCTCAGTGGCTCTCGCTGGATAAATTCGAGGTGCTGGAGGTAGACCGGGAACGGTATCCTGCCCTTACTCGCGATACGCGAGTTCAGCTTCGCGAAGAACCGATCGCTTTCATGAAACACCTGGTTCAGAAGAACCTTCCCTTACGCAACCTGTTGCATTCTGATTTCATCATGGCCAACGAAGTGGTTGCGAATTATTACGGATTGGGTGACCGCACGGAAAGCGGGCTGGCGTTCGTACCCCTGCGCCACCAGCAACCCCACCTCGGCGGTATTCTTTCCCAAGCGAGTATCCTGGCAGGTCTCTCAGACGGCCGAAAATCAAATCCGATCAAACGAGGTGCCTGGCTGGCCCGTAAAATTGTTGCGGAACCGCCTGAGGATCCACCTCCGAACGTACCGCAACTGGATGAGAATTCAGACGAAAAGTTGACGCTCCGCGAAAAACTTGAACGGCATCGCAACCAGAAGGGCTGCGCCAATTGCCATGCCGGCATCGATCCTTGGGGCCTGCCGTTTGAGGAATACGACGCTGGGGGACTGCTCCGCCAGGTTGCTGCGTCAGAGACGCTATCCACCCTTCCCGACACAACAGAAGTTACGAATGTCGCGGAGCTTAAAACGTACCTGCAGGAAGAGCGAATCGACCGTGTGGCATTTAGTTTTCTCAAGCACCTTTCCATCTACGCAACCGGTCGCAGTCTCACGTATAATGAGCTTGTGTACCTCGAGGAGCAGGGGATACAATTAAGGCAAGATGGCTACCTGCTCCAGGACCTCGTGCAGTTTGTCGTCCAGAGCGATTTGTTCCTCAAGAAGTAAGACGGATCGCCCGAAACGTAGTGACAACGTTCTCTCTTTTTAGTCCTAGCATCCGGGTGACAGACATGCCTTCCCACGCACGCCTCAACCGCCGATCCGTCCTCAAGGGTGTCGCTGGCACCGCGTTGGTGCTGCCCGTTCTGGAAGCAATGGGTGACGAAGCGAACGCTCGGCCCCCACGGCGATTCTGTGCGCTCTATACCGCGAACGGAATGTCGCTCCCAAAATCAGAACATGGTCTGGATGATTGGAGCTGGTTTCCGACACTCAAGGGAAATGCGTTTGAACACGGCAAGTCGACGGCCCCCTTACTGCCGTTCCGTCGCGATCTAAGTTTTCTGGGCGGACTATACCACGAAAACGGCACCAAGGCGGACCCGCACGTCTGTTCAGATATGTGGTTGACGGGAGCGCCTCTCCATAATTCTGAACGCGGCAAATACAACTCGGTTGGCCTCGACCAGGTTGTCGCCCATCACACCAAACAATACTGCCGGCAGCCATCACTCGTGTTGTCGATTGACGCGGGCGTCGGCTTCCTGTCGCGTACTGGGACGATTTCCTACAGCCTCAATGGCAGACCGATTCCGGCGGAAAATAATCCGCGGCGGGTCTTTGACCGACTGTTCCGGGCAGACCGTGCGTCTATGACGGCGCAGCGGGCTCAACTTCAGCGACGGATCCGTCTGGTTGACGCAGTCCTCGAAAACGCACGGGACTTGAATCGAAAACTCGGTCGCTCAGACCGCGAAAAGATGGACCAGTATCTGGCGTCACTGAACGAAGTGGAATCCAGACTGATTGCCTCCGAGAAATGGATAGATATTCCGCTGAAAGAACAGGATCATTCCCACCTGAATTTGGACGTCACGTCGGAGGGTACGCCCAGCGAATATTACCAGAACATGTTCGATTTGATCGCGTTGGCGTTTGACGCGGATATCACACGCTCAGTGGCGTTTATGTTGAACCGCGAAGATGGTATGGGAATTAGCGACACGTTCCCGCTGAAGCTCGGGCTGACGCGGACCCACCACAGCCTCTCCCACGCCGGAGACAAAGCTGGGCAGTTGGAGTTCGCCCGCT
>CAZITS010000895.1:0-2940 GCA_964542185.1 uncultured Pirellulaceae bacterium | reverse complement strand
GCGAGGGCGACGCAAGGATAGGCCGGACGTGCGTAAACTCCGGCAGAGCGGGCAAGGAGAAGCGTCGCGCGCTGAACGACGAGCAGCGAAAAGCCGCAAACGCGAGGTATCACGAGTTGATGGCGGAAAACCCTGGGCTGAAAGTAACACCTGTCAGGTCGATGGTTGCGAGGGAGTTCAAATGTTCTATCGCCACCATCCGTCGCATCGTTGAAGTAGAGTACGCGGCCAAGAAATAGCCGTTCAACCGGGGTAAAGAACCGTTCAACCCCGGTAAAGAACGAAACGCTCCTGCAACAATGACTCCCGCAAGCGACCAGGACGGACCTGGGTCGCATCTTCTCACCGGGAGTTTGCAATGGATACCGCAGAGAGCCGGCAGCAAGTGCTGGAACCTTCCCACCTCTACAGCCTGCCGGAAGCCATGGCCCGCACAGGGCTAAGCAAAAGTGCATTCCGCCAGGCCCGGCGTAATGGTCTGCCGGTGCTTTACTTCAGCACCCGCGCATTTGTGCATGGCCAAGATCTCATCGATTTCATTCGGAGCCGGAGCAAGAAAGAACACCACAACGCCCGCACCAAATGAGTAATTCCCGGCATATTTTCCTTGCTACCGCGAAGGACCGCGACATGAAATACCGCAGTGACACAAAAGCGATTGAGAACGCAATTCGCACACTGGCCGCAGAGGGGCAGATTACGGAGGTGCGGGCATTTGAGGCGGTGTTGAAAGGGCAGGGTAGAGCACCCCGGATCGTGTTCGGATATTTTGACGACCCTGCGAAGTTGGCAGCAGCGGTAAACAGCATTACAGAAGCAAAAGGTATCTTCTTCACGCCGAACCCGGTTGACCCTGATCTTTTCGCACGCAGCGCTAATCAGTTGCGAGTGCCGGTCAACAAGGGGGAAACCACGAGTGACAAGTTGATAGACCGCAGGCGTTTTTTTCTCGTTGATGCCGATCCAAAACGGCTCTCGGATATTTCAGCGACAGACGAGGAGCCTGAAGCAGCCATAACCCTCACGCGGAGCATATACGCGTATCTGCGGGACCTGGGATGGCCTGATCCGGTGGCTGCCGACAGTGGGAACGGTGCTCACCTGCTGTACCGGGTCGATGAACCGGCCGAAGACAACGGGCTGTTCTCAAAATGTCTCCAGTCATTGCATGAGCGTTTTAGCGATGACGCTGTTGACGTAGACACAACCGTGTTCAACCCGGCCCGCATTTTCAAACTCTACGGAACATGGGCCTGTAAAGGCTCCAGCACAGAAGACCGGCCGCACCGGCTGTCAAAGATCCTGAGCGCGCCAAAAGACCTCGAAATAGTGCCACACGATCTGCTGGTCAACCTGGCCGAGGATGTTACAGAGCCGAACTCCTACCGGGGTAGAGAGTCGCAACCTAAGTTACCGCGCAACTTACCACCTCGTAGCAATGGGGCTCTGCAGCCGTTTGACCTGGCCGCGTTCATCGATCGGCACTCGCTTGATGTGAAAGGCCCTGATGAGTGGAACGGCGGACAGCGTTGGACGTTCAATACTTCGCCGATGTGCGATCACAATGACGGTGCTGTGTATTTGCTCCAGCATTCATCGGGTGCAGTCGTCGCACGGTGCCATCACAACTCCTGCAACTGGGAATGGGCAGATCTGCGGCGAACCCTGGAACCGGAGGTAGTAAAACGTCAAAAACCGCAACAGGGCAAGGCACCAGGCAAGACGGTTGAAACGGACCTGGCTCCGGTCGTGGTCCCGATGTCGGAGGTGGACCCGCGAGAGGTGCAGTGGCTGTGGCATAACCGGATAGCAGCCGGACGTCTTTCGTTGATCATCGGAGCACCTGGCGCTGGCAAGTCGTTTTTCAGCTGTGACCTGGCATCGCGGATTTCGACAGGGACACCCCTTCCCGACGGCTCTAGCTGCGAACGCGGATCGGTGGTGTTGATAACTCAGGAAGACGATCCACATGACGTTATCCGGCCCAGGCTGGATGCCCATCACGCCGACACTAGCCGTATTCACCTGCTAAAGGGCACGCGGTACGTCTCAGAGGCGGGCAAGCCGACAGAACGAATGTTCACCCTTGCAGACATTGAGGTTCTCGAACGCACCATCGGGAGCATAGATGACTGCAAACTAGTCATCATCGATCCTATCGGCGACTACCTCGGAGGGCGGACCGATGCCCACCGGGACAACGAGGTGCGGTCCGTTTTGGTACCGATCACTCGGATCGCGGAAAAGCATGGTGTCGCGGTCCTGTCCATCGTCCACACTCGCAAAGGGATCGCATCACACGCCGACGACCTGGCGTTGGGCTCCCGGGCCTTTACCGGGCTGGCTCGCAGCGTGTGGCATTTGCGGCCCGATGCTGAGGATGAACAGCGGCGGCTCCTGGTAGCCGGAAAAAACAACCTGGCCGCAGCCCAGACAGGGCTGGCGTTCACCATCCAGGGCGAGGGGCAGCGAGGTGCGATCGTTTGGGAAGACGATCCGGTCGAAATGACAGCCAACCAGCTGATCGCGCAGGAGTCGGGGAAGGACACAGGGGCCGCAGGCCTTGACGAGTGCGCCTCATGGCTGCGTGACAAACTGGCGCATGGCGAGATGCTGTCCGGCGAGATCAAAGAGCAGGCTGCTGCGGACGGTTTCAGTTGGAGTACCGTCCGCAGGGCAAAAAAGAAGCTGAACGCAGGCCACACGCCATCGGGCTACGGAAAGAGGTGGGTGTGGTTCCTGCCCGATGTGATCCGAACCGAGCTTACAGTGTTGCCCAAACCAGACCCAGACTTTCCAGTGTTGCCCAAGGAAAATGTCTTGGGCAACACTGACAACACTGGAGAAACGATGGTCAACACTGATGCGCAGGACCCAGGAATAGTCATATGAGTGCAGTGCAACTGATACAGGACCTGACAGAAGCGGGAGTAACCGTAG
>CAZITS010000894.1:0-2940 GCA_964542185.1 uncultured Pirellulaceae bacterium | reverse complement strand
GGAAGACTCGGGTATGGACCGTGACTTCGGCGCCCGGGAAGCCTGTGAATTCACACGCAAAGTCGATTTCCCAGCGCCTCCGAAAGGTTCGGGTGCGTTTGACTCCGCATTTGAAAACTGATTCCGAATTGGCGAACAGGCCTCCGGGCATGCCGCAGGTAAACGCCCAACCGGTTACGCAGCGGGGAGACACCCGTGGTGCCTCCGCTGGGCTCGACGTGCAACTGTCAGGTCGCTATCACGGGCTACCCGGCCATGTCCGCTCTGACGTGCAATGCCTTTTCCCCTTCCCGCTGCTACACTAGTACACAGCTGTACTTTTAGTACACAGTTGTACTTTTCGAGAGGAGCAGGTCGGTGACGCCCCGTCATACCCCGCTTGGTCTGGTTGGAGTCCTGTCAGCCATCCTGGTCGGTGTCACCGCAGCGGCAGCGCCCGAAAATCGCCATGCGATTGACCAGCCGTTTCAGCAAAAACTGCAGGCCCTGGCGGATCGTTGTGCCGAATTGAAACTACCTGACCACGCAGAAATCACGCGTCAGTGGTTTCTGCATCGTGTCCCGGACCGCCAATACCTGTTCCTGCCCGGCCCTGACGATGCGCACGCGCCGCGCGACAACCAACCGCGACTGGTCAAGTTGTGGGCCGAAAAATTCCGGCAGCTAAGACATGAGCAGGCGGAACGCTTGTTCACCGCCGCGCGCCAGTCTCTGGCTGCTGCCGACGCGCAGCACGCATACCGCTTGCTGCACGAAGTACTTCATGAACAACCCGACCACACGGAGGCCCTTACCATTCTGGGCTACACTCCGGGAACCCGTCGCCGCGCCCGCGCCCGCGCCGGACGCGCGCAGCACCCACAGTTTGGCTGGCCACGCGGAAAACACTGGCGGATCTCGAGTCCCCACTTCACGATCAGCACCTCACATAGCGCCCGGGCGGGACTGCAACTCGCGCAAGAACTAGAGGACATGCTGGTTGCCTGGCGGCAACTTTTTTTTGATTTCTGGGGAGTCAAAGCTTCACTCAAGGCACGCTTCAAAGGCGGCAAATTGCCACTCGCACGTCCGGACGCTGCGAAGAAATTTGCGGTCGTACTGTTCCGAGACCGTGAAGAATACACGTCGCTCTTAGCACAAATAGAACCACAGATTGCACGCACTGTCGGTTACTACCAGGCGGCCCGCAAACGATCCTTCTTTTTTGCCGACGGCTCCACTGTCGCCACCCGTTTCCACGAAGCCACCCATCAGTTCTTCCAGGAATCCCGCCGTGTCCTGGAAAACGTGGGAGAAGCGTCCGATTTCTGGATGGTCGAAGGCATCGCACTCTATATGGAATCGCTGGAGCGATATCCCGGCTATTGCACCGTGGGTGGCTTCGACGCCAATCGGCTACAGTTTGCCCGCCAACGTCTCGTTAACGAAAAGTTCTACCTGCCACTGGACGAACTGTCGGGATTGGGGCGCCAAACACTGCAGGAACATCCCAGTCTCCGACGCCTGTACAGCCAGTCCGCTGGTCTCACCCATTTCCTGATCGACGGCGCGGACGGACAATTCCGCCCAGGCACACTCAAGTACTTGCAGGCAATCTATCTCGGCCGAAACAACACGCAAACGCTGGCGGCCTCAGTGGATGCCCCACTGGACTCACTCGATAACTCGTACAGGAATTTCCTCGGCGTCACCGACCAGCAACTGCAGCAGCTGAAACCCGCCTCCCGGATCCGCAACCTCTGTCTGCCACGTACGAAAACGACCAGCGTCGGCTTGGCGCGTCTGCTCGAGTACGACCAGCTGGAATGGCTCGACATCTCCTTTACTGGTGCAGATGACCGGCTGTTAGTAAAGCTACCAGGCCCCCTGTTGGAGAGACTCAATCTGGAGGGCACCGCGATCAGTAACTCGGCACTGGCCAACATTGGTACCTTTACAAACCTTCGTGAACTCGATCTTTCACAGACCAATGTGGGAGACGATGGTATCGCACACTTGCAAAACCTGAGACAACTGGAAGTACTCTACCTCACCGGTACAAAGATTACGGACGCTGGACTGCGTCACCTGGGGTCCCTCAAAAATCTGGAAATCCTCGACGTGGGCAAAACCAAGGTTTCCACCGACGCGCTGCAACGTCTTACACAACAACTACCGCGGCTTGAATCACGGTAAACTGCCACCTCCTTTGACTTCACTGGAACACCGGCCAATGCGTCCCTGGATCCTCTCCGAAACGACCTACGCGTACACCAAAGAAAATCCCTACGAGACGGCCGTATTGCCGCTGGGAGCGACTGAGCCACATAACCTCCACCTGCCCTATGGTACAGACCATTTTGAAGCCACGATCATTGGCGAGACCATCTGTGAAGCCGCACACCGGGACGGCGCCCGGGTGGTTTTGTTACCAACCATCCCATACGGCACTGAGACCAACATGCGCGAGCTGCCGTTGGCCTTGAACCTGGACCCCACGACACTCTTCCAGGTTGTCACCGACCTGGTCGAGTCCGTCACTCAGAGCGGGATCCGCAAGATTCTGCTACTCAATGCGCACGGCGGCAACGAAATGAAGCCGTTGCTACGTGAACTGGCAGGAAAAACCACGGCCCAGTTGTTCTTGTGCAATTTCTTTCACGCGATGCGTGGAGCCTATGACACGATCTTCGACTGCCCGGAAGACCACGCGGGTGAAATGGAAACGTCGTTTATGCTGGCCTTCCGGCCTGACCTGGTCAACCACAACGAGGATGGGACGTTGGCGGCTGACGACGGCACCGTCGCCAGCACGCGATTTGCGGCGATTAACGAAGGCTGGGTGAGCATCACCCGGCCCTGGCATCTGCTGACCACGAACACCGGTTCCGGAAATCCGCACGCCGCCACCGCCGAGAGAGGCCGGCAAACGACGGACGTGCCGGTACAGCGCGGGGGACA
>CAZITS010000893.1:0-2941 GCA_964542185.1 uncultured Pirellulaceae bacterium | reverse complement strand
TACCCAAGGTGCAACTGGACTTGAAGTCCCCAATGGCGTTCAATTGGGCAGTGGAACCAAGGTCTCAGGGATCTCCAAGATCTTCACTCCGGGCACGATGGAAAACACCGGCAACCAACTGGATGTCGCGATCCAAGGCGACGGATTTTTCCGGATCCAATTACCCAACGGCGAATTCCGCTACTCGCGTGACGGCGCATTCCGTCAAAACTCCAGCGGCCAGCTCGTCACTGCCGACGGATTTCAACTTTCCCCGCCTGTGAACCTGCCAAACGATACGATTTCGATCACCGTCGGTACCGACGGCACCGTCTCGGTCGTCACCGGCGGTGCCGCCAACGTTTCCACGACCGTCGGTAACATCCAGCTGACTCGATTTGCGAATCCGGCTGGACTGACTGCGGAAGGTCGCAACTTATTCAACCAATCGACTGCATCTGGTCAGCCACAGCAAGGGACTCCCGGAACCGGTGGAATGGGTACCCTGCAACAGGGATTCCTGGAACGCTCGAATGTAGAAGTGGTCACTGAACTGGTCCGCCTGATTACCGCACAACGGGCGTTCGAAGTGAGTTCCCGGGCCATCCGTACAAGCGATTCGATGTTGGAAACCTCCAATGCCATCGTAAGGTAATCCACATGTCACTGTACCTTCGTAACATTGGCATGACTTGCTGGGGGCAGATGGTCTGTCTCTGGTTTGCTTTGGCAGGCGGTGCGGCCGAAATTCCCACGATCATCACACTAAGGACCAGAGCCCGCGTTGATGCCGGACCTGTCTCGATCGGAGACGTCACTGTCTTGCAAGCCGGCAACCCGGCCCAGAATCGACGACTCGCCAGCATCGATCTTGATGACGCGCCGCAGCCGGGGCAGAAATTGACCATCAACGCGAAACAGGTGGAATTCCGGCTGCTCGTTGCAGGCGTACCTCAACAGACCTTCCTGGTGCAACCCAACAGCATGGTCCTGGTGACACGAAAAACCCACAACCTGACATCAGAACGAATCGTCGCGGCCGCGCGCCAGTTGATCGCGACTCGTCTGCCCTGGAAGGCAGAAGAGTACACGCTCACGCCCGCAGCGACGGTCCGGCCCATTACCGGCCTGATCGTGCCTCCCGACCAGGTCAGCTTGCGGCCTGTCTTGCAGTCCTCGTGGCCACCAGGACGCAATGTTCACCTGGCCGTTAAGGTGCTGGTACAGGAGCAACTCTTTGCGACAGTCCCAATCACAATGCAACTCCAGCGTTTCTCGGACATCGTCATCGCGCTGCGCGCGATCAAACGAGGGCATGTGATCGGCCCAGCAGATTTGCATGTGGAACGCCGCGACGTGACCGGCGAAACCGGTTATTTCACCTCCACCAATCACCTGCTGGGACAGACCATGCGCGTTGCTGTACCCGCGTTACACATCATCCGGGCCGACAACGTCACTCCCAAGAATACAAAACAAGAACCACTCATTGGTGTGCGGGATCGAGTTCAAATCGTGGCGCATACTCGCGGCTTGCGGATCAGCACCCTGGGCGAAGCGCTGGAAGCAGGCCGAAAAGGAGAAGTGATTCGGGTCCGTAATGTCAACTCAAAGAAAATCCTCCAAGCACGCGTGGTCAGTCGCCAAGAGGTTCTGGTCAACACGATGTACGACGGTGCCCCTGCCAGTGCGCCGCGCGTGGGCGCTCCTCAGCAGCCTGCCGCCGCGAGTCGCGGCCCCCACTCCATGGCCGCAGAGGTCGCCACCGAGCCCACCCTACGGCGTCTCCCCCCCTTGGAAAACAAACCATGAAGAAACTGTCTCTCTACATGCTCTGCGCGGGAATCCTGGTTACTGGACTCTGGCCGACGTCCATCCGGTCCGAGTCGATCTGGAAAAGACGCAATCGAACCAGCGCCTTTCTCTTCGTTGATAATCGGGCCCGCCAGGTCGGTGATCTCTTGATGGTGTTAATTGAAGAAAACACGGGGATCGAAAATCAAGAACAAAAACTCCTCGATAAAGCGACCTCGAGTACCGGCGCGTTCAATTTTGGTGGCACGACATCTTCCCCCAACGTATCTCGGGAAGCTGCCGCGGGCCTCGACGCCAGTAACGCAACGACCCGCAACCTGCAGGGAACCGCGTCTTTCCTGGCCAATCGCCGGTTCGCTGACCAGATCACGGTCCGCGTCATCGACGTCAAGCCGAACGGAAACATCGTCATCGCCGGATCACGTCAACGCATTGTGGCCGGGGAAACACGTACCTTGCAGGTGGCTGGTCAACTACGGCCCAATGATATCGCCATCGACGGAAATTACGTCCTGTCCAGTGCCATTGCTGATTTTCGTGTCTCGTATACGAGTGCAGGGCAAGAGGAACGTTTTGTTAATCACGGTTGGTTCGGAAAATTTGTCAATCGGCTCTGGCCTTTCTAATCGCAAACGTGCGCCCAGTACATCCGAACCAGGAAGACACAGATGGATCCTACTCAGACCAAACTTTGGACTCGCCAGGCCGACCGATCAGCTTTCCAGCTATTGGTAGCCAGTACGGTACTGACCCTGCTGGCGCTGCCCGGGGCGGCGGCGGTGCGCGTGAAGGACGTGGTCACCATCGAAGGCGCCCGCAGCAACCCAATCTATGGGATGGGCCTGGTGGTGGGACTTAATCAAACGGGGGCCGCCAGCGCAGCCACCCAACAAGTGGCCGTTGACCTGATGCGCAAACTGGGCGTTTCGTCCAAGATTGCCCGTGAGTTACTGCTCGACAATGTGTTCCAATCAAACAGCATCTCCACGGTAATTGTGACCACCGAGCTAACTCCTTTTGCCCGCGAAGGAAGTCGTCTGGATGTGGTCGTTTCCGCGTTTGACGACGCCAGCCGCTTGCAGGGTGGGACTCTCCGGATGACCCCGCTGCAGGGTGCCGACGGTGAAGTCTACGCGGTGGCCCAAGG
>CAZITS010000892.1:0-2942 GCA_964542185.1 uncultured Pirellulaceae bacterium | reverse complement strand
GCCGTTGGCGGCAAATTCTAACGCCAACCAGTCGAGGAGTTGGGGGTGGGTGGGACGCTCGCCCAGTTGCCCGAAATCACCTGGAGAATTCACCAGGCCGCGGCCGAAATGGTGGTGCCAGAGGCGATTGACGGCGACCCGCGCCAGCAAGGGATGCTTGCCGGAGGTCAAATGCCGCGCGTAGGCCAGGCGTCTCCCGGTCGTCGGCAACGCCGGGTCGTTGACCGGCAGAGAGACAGGAACGGTGGCCTGCAGGATGGATAATTCAGCAGGTGCCAGCGGATCGTTCGTGGGCGCGGTGTGGTTGCCGCGTTGAAACAGGAAGGTCGCCGGGGTGTGCCCGGGTGGCTCGGTCAATGCCCGCAGGAACGGCTCCTGCGGAATCGTGCCACGGATCTGTTTGATGCCGTTCGCCAGGTCGGCGATCTGCTTCTTGGCGTCGAGCTGACGGCACCGTGTGGCTGCCTGCCGGTACTCTTGGACAAGCGCTGCGCCGTCGGCGTCGTGTTGGGATAGTGTTTCGGCGGTTACGGCGACACGTGGGTAGCGGCCGAGTTCTGCTTGCTGGTTTTCCGTCCGGTCAGCGCTTGCGATTTCGAGAATCGACTTCAGCGTAGCCTGCTCGGCTGGCTTGAGTGCGGCCAGCCCGGTCGCCCGGACTGCGGCCATAAACTCTTGTTCCTTGCTGGTGGCGACCGCTTCGATCTCCCCTGCTCGGCGGGCTCGCTGTTCGCTGTAAAGGTAGAGGGACCCGCTGCTGATGCTGCCAATGTTGGGGTATTTCTTCAGGAGTGCGACTTGCGCGGCGTCGCGTTTTGCGGCCGGAGTCTGGTAGGCAGTTTTCAACGTTTCTTTGAGGGCGTCCGGCGCCTTGATCAGCTCCTCGTAGAGAGTCCTTTTGAGGTGGTCGTTGATAATGGCGGTGCGCTCCTGTTCCGCCTGTTTCGCTTTGGCTTCGATCTCAGCCGCCAATGCCCGGTCTGCGGCCGTGTAGAGGGAGAGTTGACGCTGGCTGGGTGTCCGCCAGGCCTTCCAGTCAAGCGCGGGGGCAAAGATCGCACGCATGTGGTAGTAGTCTGCCTGGCTGACGGGGTCGTACCGATGGTTGTGGCAGCGCGCGCAGCCAACCGTTAATCCAAGCAGAGAGGTGCTGACGATTTTGATCGTATCGGCGATTGTTTCGTTGCGGGCCACTTCGGGTTCAGCGCCGGCGGCGCCGGTACCGTCCGGTGCCATCCGCAGGAAACCTGTCGCGGTCAAGCGACGCACTGCGACGGGAGAGGGATTGGTATATGGGGGCGTGACCAGTTCATCGCCCGCCAATTGTTCCACGACAAACTGGTCGTAAGGCATATCGCTGTTGTGGGCGTCGATTACGTAGTCGCGATAGCGAAACGCCCACGGGCGAACCGGATCTGTATCGACGTAGCCTTCCGAGTCCGCGTAGCCGGCGACGTCCAACCAATGGCGCCCCCAGCGTTCACCGTACCGAGGTGATGCCAGCAGGCGGTCGACGAGGCGGTGATAGGCAGTGGGCGATTCGTCGTTGAGAAACTGTGCTACGTCGGCGGGCGCCGGGGGCAGACCGAGCAGGTCGAAATAGAGGCGCCGTACCAGTGTTTGCGGTGCGGCCTGGGCGGATGGTGTCAGGTCGTGCTCCGACAAACGCTGTCGTATGAAGCGGTCGATTGGGGTGTCTCCAGCGGCGTTTGGCAGAGGATGCTGGACGACCGGCTGGAAAAACCAGAACGCGCGTTCGGTCGCGCTGAACTCAAGGCCGGAAAGGTCGTCCGGCTCAGGTGCGCCCGCGGCAGCGCCTTGGCGGATCCAGGTCGCGAGTGTGCTGAGTTCTGTGGGCGAGAGGGTTTTGTCACCCGGGGGCATCTCTCCCGAGGTCACGCGTTCCAGCAGGAGTGACTGGTCCGGCCGGCCGGGTTGGATGGCGGGGCCGGATTCGCCGCCACTGACCAGGAGTCGACGTAAGCGCAGGTCGAGGCCAGCCTTGGGCGCCCCTTCCTCGCCGTGACACTGAAAGCAGTGCGCCTTCAAGATCGGTCGTACGTCCCTGTCGTAGGTGAGATCGTCGGCGGGAAGGAGCCCAGCGAACATCGAGGTCAACAGGATGGTGACGGTGCGGAGGGAGGAGACGGCCATGGATCGTCCGAGTGGAAGGAGTGTTAGATGTCTCAGGGGCAGGTAGCAAAGACGACGAAGCGTATCTAAATCAGGAGTTGAGCTGGGCGGCTACCGTGGCCTTGAGTTGGTGGATTTGCACAAGGTATACGATCAACAGTACCAAGGAAGCAAACCCGGAAATCAAGTTGAGGTAGGGGACGAAATTACAACAGAGTGCGATGCAGTAGAAGAGTCCAAGTTGATTGTGGCAGTCGCCGTATTGTGTCTGACCGCGCGACAGAAAATAACTCCGAAAGGAACCGGAGATACCTTGGACGACGATAAAGGCCCATACGATGTTGAAACAGGGAATCATCTGTAGCCAGATTTTACCGGTGGTGATTTGCAGGTGTTCTTCCGGCAGCACCTTGATGGCGGCCGCCATGAGGTAGCAGACGAGTCCCTGGAGCAGGAGGTAAACGACCAGCACCCCGATCGCCGCCGCCAGCAGGATTCCGCCAAACAGCATCGCAACTTGCCGAACCTGTTCGGGATCGACCTCTGACGCGTCCTGATTTTCATCCCAGAAGATGTCCTCGGCTTCGGTACCGTCATCGAACGCTTCTGTAGTCTCGTCGGTGCTGGCCTCATCGGTGGTTGCGGGCTGCGCACTGGGATCGATAGCGCTAACGCTATCCTGCGGAGTGCCGGGGTCGACATCCTGGGCGGACGTCGCGCTCGGCAGGGTGACCAGCAAACCCATCAGCAACAGGGGGAAACTTCGACGAGCCAAGGGCGCCCGGGGCGTTCGCATCGCGGTTCTCAAG
>CAZITS010000891.1:0-2943 GCA_964542185.1 uncultured Pirellulaceae bacterium | reverse complement strand
AGTAGCCGATGATGACGACTCACATCTGACGTTCGACTGGGGCGTTTGTAGGATTACTCAATTT
Organism: uncultured Pirellulaceae bacterium; assembly: GCA_964542185.1. Classification (GTDB taxonomy): domain Bacteria; phylum Planctomycetota; class Planctomycetia; order Pirellulales; family Pirellulaceae; genus UBA9264. The sequence goes on along the minus strand of CAZITS010000891.1, from coordinate 2,879 downwards.
GCCTCTGTTGGATGTTGACATCTCGATTAATGGTTCAGGCTTGCCTGGCAACGTTGTTGCTTTTCTTCGAGAAGCTGAGTTGAGAGTCAGCCAGTTTGTCAGGAATAGCCCCGATCACGTTACGGCCTTCGTCCCGAGTGACTTTGTAACGGTCTACCGGTCTCTACGAGCCATCACCGAGGCGAACCTCGCCGCCGGAACTTCGTTGTGCGAATGGGGAAGCGGTTTTGGTGTGGTGGCGTCGTTAGCCGCGATGCTTGAGTTTCAAGTATGTGGCATTGAAATTGAGAGAGCTCTTGTAAATGCTTCCCGAAGGCTTGCTGATGACTTTTGTCTGCCGGTGGAGTTCGTTCACGGCAGTTTCGTCCCCTCGGGCGCCGAAGCTGATGTCGAGGAATCCTATGCCGACAGCAGCAGCGAGTATTTCTGGCTCGTCACCGATGCGGATGACACGTACGACGAACTGGGACGTGGGCCCCATGATTTTGACGTAGTTTTCGCTTACCCCTGGCCCGCTGAGGAGTGCCTGATCGAAGGCTTATTTGAGAAATATGCCGCTGAAGAAGCGTTGCTACTAACCTACACCTCATATGATTCTGTGCGTCTGCGACGGAAAGTGCGTAAAATGCCTGGTAGCTCTTAAGGTTACAGGCTATCAACACTGAACACGCACATGTAATTTGAAGTTGGGGAAAGTGGTTTTCTGCGGAAACCGCGCAAAGAATTCGCGGAAACTGTCACCTACTCGCATAGATTGTAGGACGCAAAAAACGAGCGGTTCCTGAACGGAAAACGATTGCGAATGCTTTTGGCCATCGTGCCTATCCCTCAGCCGGGGAAATCCGAGATTGTGGACCGACAAATAACACCGGAATGAGGTTCCGACTTCTACACACGGCCGGCTGCGGATTTCAAGCGTCGAGCAACGGGAAACTGGGGCACCGCTTGTTTGTCACTTACTATCCGTCTTGCCCCGAATTGTACTGATCCGTGGCAGCGCTCAGAGAAGCGGAAAACGATCCGGGTGCAATCACCCACCTAGGGCTCAATTCATCGGTCACCGACACTGGACTGTTGGCGTCTGGATACACCTGCCGAGTGTTGTGAGAAACCACGATGCAGAAGCTGCGACCCTACGTCTTGCCGGGACTGTTTGTGTTTCACCTGGTGGTGCTGTATGTACTGCTCACCACCGTACCCACGGAAAAAAGGCAATCTCCCAGGTGCCTGCTATCGTCACTCTTGTGTCACAGTGTTTGCTGACTGTGTTGTTTGCTGACTGTGTTGTTTGCTGGATCGGTTCCAAACTCAAACCATATGGGAAAGTCCGGGTTACACCGTTCCACGATGTGCGGCTCCCTGGCATCGTTTGATAGCATCAAATCGAATCAGGTTGGTGAACGCGTTACGCCAGCTCCTTTTGACAAAGCTGATCCTCAGGCAGTGCGGACTGAGCGAACGCATGCGATGTGAAGATCAGCAGTATGAAGGGGACATCGCGTCACATGCAGTGGTAGCATGTAGGTTGCAGCTCTCGCAACCTACCATATCGTGGCGTAGAATCACTGTCATTGCTGACATTGTTAACAGGTTCTATCCCAAGCATCCATTCAATGAAATTTAGATACATCGCACGACTCGCCTGCACCCTGTTGTGGGCCGTTCCGTTAACCTCGCTTGCTGCGTCAGAACTCGACATCGTTGTCGATGGAAAGCCTGCGGCGACAATCGTCATGCCTGATGATCCGCCGAAATGGACTCGGCAGGCGGCCGATTGGCTGCAGGAGTACGTTGAGAAAGTCAGCGGTGCCAGGTTGCCTGTCCTGCCGGAAGGCAAGGCCCTGCCCGAAGGCAAGACGCCTGCCGGCACGCTCATCTCCGTTGGGCACACGCGGCTCTTCTCGAAACAGAGAATCGAACTCAGTCGTTTGCGGTGGGACGGTTGCCGGCTGCTCGTGCGTGACAACGTGTTGTATCTCGCCGGACTTGATAACGCCGGCACAGCAACGCACGACTATGTCGGCGCACGTGGTACTTGCCGAGCGGTCATCAAGTTCTTGGAAGACCATTGCGGCATCCGCTGGTTCTTGCCCGGTCCCCAGGGCGCATTTTTGCCGAAGTCCAAAATGATCGCAGTGCCTGCGGACCTTGACGTCCGTTTCCAGCCGGCGATGGCCTTTTGCAACGGGCGTTCTGTTTACGACAAGAATATCCTCGATAATCCGGGAAACACGATCGCCGCGCAGGCGAATAACTATCGCATGGGCATCCGAGCCCAGTCAGGCGGCCATACGTACTACGCGGCCGTCCCTGTCATCAAGCACCTCAAGGATCACCCGGAATACTTCGCCGTGAGGGACGGAGTGCGGGGCAAATCGGCTTGGACTCCGGAGACTCAATGGCGGGGACATCACCTGTGTTCCACCAATCCTGATATTCGAAGACTGTTGACGGAATTCGTTAGATCGCAGTTCGACAAGGGAACCGACTGGATGTCGCTGGGGCAGGAAGACGGTTACCTGCGTTGCCAGTGCGAGAAGTGTGAAGCGATGGACAGCTATCGAGGCATGGTGGGTTACAAACGCTGGGAAGTGTTTCAGCATGCGAAACTCCGCGATAAGCCGCCGGAACGCCTGTTTCATCTGCATAAGGCCGTCATCGACGACCTGGCGCAATCACATCCCGACAAGACCGTCATGCTCATGTGCTATGCACCGACGGCTTGGCCATCCAAGGAAATCAAGTACTTCGGTGACAACGTGGTTGGGGAGTTGATGAATCTCAATCCGGACTACATCGACGCCTGGCAGGGAAAGACGAACGGCCTGGCCGGCTATACCTATTGGTTCAACACGCAGATCCCGATGGGATTGAACGTC
>CAZITS010000890.1:0-2943 GCA_964542185.1 uncultured Pirellulaceae bacterium | reverse complement strand
GATTTGCCCGGGTTCGTCGTGCTTACTTCCCGCGGAGGTCGCAATCCACAGCCACTTTCCTCCCGGCAATGGCATAGTGGTTTTCTTCCGGGCCGGTTTCAAGGTGTTCCTTTTCAGACATTTGGGGATCCTGTCCACTACCTGGGAAACCCAGCCGGCGTGAACAGAGATCGTCAACGCGATGTGGTGGATGCCATCCAGGCTTTGAATGCACTAGGAGGGTCACGGCAGGGTGACTCTGAGGCCATCACCCGCATTAATCAGTACGAAATGGCGTTTCGTATGCAGACGAGCGTTCCCCAGTTGCGCGACTTTTCAGACGAATCGAAGGCGACGCTTGATTTGTATGGCACCCAGGAGCCAGATGGCTCATTTGCAGCGAATTGTCTGATGGCGCGGCGTTTGGCCGAACGTGGTGTTCGGTTTATCCAGCTGTATCATCGAGGCTGGGACCACCATAATGACCTCGTTCGTTTCATGAAGGTCTGTGCCGGTCATTGCGATCAGGCTTCTGCGGCATTGATCACCGACTTGAAGCAGCGCGGTATGCTGGATGAAACGCTCGTAGTGTGGGGTGGGGAATTTGGCCGCACGCCGATGGCGCAAACAAATAAGGGAGGTCCCGGCCGCGACCATCACATGCGTGCGTTTTCTGTTTGGATGGCCGGTGGTGGAATTCGAGGTGGCCAGACCTACGGTGCGACAGATGATCTGGGGTATCACTCAGTAGAAAAGGTGGTACATGTCAATGACTTGCATGCTACGATGTTGCATCTCCTCGGCGTCGATCATCAGCAATTGACCTATCGTTTCCAAGGTCGGGATTTTCGCCTGACAGATGTCGGCGGGCGAGTGGTGCAAGATTTACTCGTCTAAGCTTGCTGGTCTCAAGGCCTTGGCCACAAGGCAATCCTGGTCGCCTGACGCGTCTGTCTCGGCAGGCACTGCGGCCGGGATACCGGTGGCAGTGTTGCCAGCGCCCTCTGTTGAGCAGACAGCAAACGATCAGGCCAGTGCGCATCGCGAGCTGATGCGGTTGCCAGGTTTACACCTGCTGACGGATCCCCAATAGTGTGGCCAGACGCGCTACTGTGACTAGATTCAGCCAGTTGATCCGTCTCCAGAATCCACCTCGATGACGGCTTTGATCAACCCTTCCTGCTGTGGGAGCTCAGGAAATTCGTCCGGGACGGCTGCCAACTCAAGACGGTGTGTGATCCAGGGCGCCGTATCAATACTTCCCTCTTCGATCATTTGAATAATGCGTGGAAACGCGTTAGCGCTATTTCGACTGGCCAGTAAAGTGATCTCCCGACGGTGGAAGAGCGGGTCGTCAATGGCGACTTTGTCGAGGATCAATCCGACAAAGACCAGTCGTCCTCCGGGTGCAACGCGCTCGAGACTGGCCTCCATGCTTAGTTTGTTTCCGGTGGCATCAAATACGACATCTGCAAGGTTGTCATCCGGCTCACTGAGAACCTCGATGCCAAGATCGGCAACGAACTGCCTTCGTTGTGGGCTTACATCGAGTACGCGGACGTGGGCGCCGGCAGCCCGGGCGAATTGGATCACGGACAGCCCGATCGGTCCTGCTCCGATCACCAAGACGGAATCCTGGTTCTGCAACGCAGCCCGTTCGACCGCATGAAATCCGATCCCCAGTGTTTCCACCAGAGCCAGTTGGTCGAGTGACAAGGTCGTTGATTTGTGTAACAGATGCACGGGCGCTGTGATATAGGGTTGCATGCCCCCATCGGTGTGTACTCCCAGTACCTTGAGATCGGTACAGCAGTTCGTTTTGCCTTGGCGACAAGCCGTACAGGAACCGCACGACAGGTACGGTTCCAAGGCGCAGTGGTCTCCCGCAGCCAGCCCTTGTTGGTTCTCCGGTATTTCCACGATTTCGACCCCCAGCTCGTGACCCAGTACACGTGGATATTCGAAGTAGGGCTGTCGTCCGGCAAAGGCGTGCAGATCAGTTCCACAGACTCCGATCCGATGTACCCGGACAATGGCCTGGTTTTCACCTGGTTGCGGTACTGCGGTGTCTCGAGAGAGGAATTCTCCGGGCTGATTAAGCACGATTTGTCGCATTGTGATGCTACCCGTGACGAAGGAAATGCGGACACCTGGTTGCGAGAGAGAACCTGGCATCAGTAGAGAATGTGAAATCAACAACCAGCGGCTAGTGGCTCAAGATGTTTTTGGAAGTGTTCGGAGAGGATTTCGCAATGGGTTTCGGGATGCGTTCGAAGATGTTCGTGAAGCGCGGGTCCCAGCTCGGGGTGGTTCAATACCGAACCGAAACTAACGTGAAGAATTTGACGGCCGTCATTACGGTTCAAGTAGGCTGTTTCCAGGTCGCGGTCTGACACGCTGTCGGGGTCCGGAGCTGCTGCCAGTTGGGCGGAGACGTGGTAGGTGGCACGGTCGGTATCGAACCGCGTTCGTGAGAACTGAACCATCTCACGGAACAGCCGGACATCGTGTCGCGCGGTTACCCGGAGGGCTTCCAGGTAACTTGTACCCGCCGTTTTGACATGAAACAGGCCTTGTGTGATTCGTGCAAAGTCTTCGTAGATTGAAAGCTTGTCGGAACCTGAATGCAGACTCAGTTTATAAGGGCCCAAATGCTGCGCGATCGTCGCGTGTTCTTGCAAACTGTGTGTGAATGCGATTCGATCGCCCTTGAAGTCGATACCTTTTTCGAAATCGCCAACGTAGCGAGGGGCGAGGCTAACTAGCTTGATGCCTGCGTGGAGGCATTGTTCTGCAATGATAAAATGTTCAGCTGGGGTCGTAGGTTGAGGTGTTTCATCAACACTGAGTTCGATTTCGAAGTTCTTGCCCAGCGCTTTCATCGCTGATTCTATTTCGCGGGACATGGCGATTGTGTGTGCGACGGCTGGACCGTACTTGATTAACGCCCGCTGGACCGTGAGT
>CAZITS010000889.1:0-2947 GCA_964542185.1 uncultured Pirellulaceae bacterium | reverse complement strand
TCGGGGTTTTGGGTGCCGCGTATTTTCACTCAAAGTGAACATAAATGAGGGCCGCACCAGTGCAGCGGTTTCAGCAAACCCGCAATCTAGTTTCCAGACCGTCGCGAACGAGTGGTCGGTAGGGTCTGAAGGTGGTGGTGGCTGACTTCGCGGGCCAGTTTGATGGAGGCACATTTTCCACTTGTTGGGAACGGTGGTTTCGGGTACCCTTCGCCGCCGCTATTCGCTCTGAAATCGGCTCCGCGCTCGCGGTTTCTGGTCGGTCGTCTTTTCATCTGCCTCCTCGTGTGACTGGTTGGTCCGCTGATGCGAGTGAGTGAATCTAAATTAGCACCTGTTGTGGCTGTCAGCGTCATTAGCTGTGCCATGAGTCTGTTGGCGGGCATCGCGCGTGCCCAAGACCCGCCAGGCGGTGTAGATCTTCCCGCACCCGGTAATCGCAGTGGCGTTTTGCCGTTGCAATCTGAGGGCAATTATTTGCGGTTTTCACATCAGGCCGGACGTGGGCTTGGCTTTCGCGATGCATCAACCGCCGTTGGCGGCTTCCTGCCGTTTGCACAACGAGAGATGAGATTAGGTTTTCTGGATGCACAGCTCTTGGTGACGAATCACGGACGCCTGGGGATGAATGCCGGGCTCGGTTACCGCTGGTTAAATGTTGATGAAAGTCGTTTGTGGGACGCTAGTCTTTGGTTCGATCTGGAAAATACGGAACGCCGAACGCTAGACCAGTTGGGGGCCAGTGTCTCCGCGATTGGTGCGTTTGAAAGTCGGATCAATTTCTATGCCCCGCTCGATCGTGATGCCCAGACGGACGCGGTTTTGACGGACACCTCATTTCAAGGAAACGAGGTGCTCATCGAACGCACAATCTGGCGGACAACGCCCATGCTGGGGGTAGAGGGCGAAATCGGCGGGGCAGTGCCTGGATTAGATAATGCGATGTTTGGCTATCTGGGAGCTTATTCCTTCGACGCCGATGAGGGTGTTTCAGCGAACGGTTTTATGGCGCGGGTCGAAATAGAACCGGTCCCTTCACTGCTGGCATTTGCACGGCTGCGCAGTGATTCCGTGTTTGGTACGACTGTGATGCTTGGTGGGTCGGTGTTTTTTCCCGCACCCGCGGGTTCTCGTCGTCGTCCCGAGTTGCGCACTCGTTTGTTCCATCCGGTGCGCCGGAACCACCGCATTTCTCGTTATTCCAGTATGGAGCAGGAACATTGGACGGCGATCAATGCGGCGACGGGACAGCCTTATCGAGTCGCTCATGTCGATAGTGAGACGCAAGACACTCCGGCCGGTACCTTTGAGCAGCCGTTCTCTTCATTGGAAAATGCGGTTGATAGCGACGCCAACCTGATCTTTGTGCGGGCTGGGAGCTTGTTTGAAAATCAGTCGGTGAATCTTCAGGATGGACAGGCTTTGTTGGGCGAGGGTGAGTACCACTGGGTTGATGAATTTACAGCGGGCTCAGTACTACTGCCACAAGGCGATGTGAATAGTGAATTGCCCGTGCTGAGTGGGTCCACGATCGTATTGGCGAACGGGAATGAAGTGGCCGGCTGGAAACTTCTTGACAGTACAGCGGATGCAATTTACGGAAATAACATCCAGGATTTTCAGATACATCATAATTTGATCGATGGCAGCGCAGGGAGCGCGATTCGTTTGGAGGGAGTGCGAGGGACAGGGGCGATTGCTGAGAACGTCATTTCCCACAATGGGGCGACGATACAGGACGCCTCTGCCGTACTGGTTGAAACGGCGAATGAAGGTCACCTCGATTTGAAATTCCAGGCAAACCTTGTCGAATTCAACAACCAGTGGGAGCTCGCTGATTTGCCTGAGGGTTCACATGTATTGGGGCATGCGGTCCAGCTGTCGGCTCGTGATGAATCAAGTCTGGCGTTGGAAATTCATGAGAATGTGCTCGCAGAAAACTCAGTTCCCCATGCAGGGGTCGCTCTCGAGAATCAAACGGGTGGCGATGTTTCCATTGCTGCCGGTAATGCAATTCAAATCGACGCCGATGACACTGCGACGATAACGGGACTGGTAACGGAAAATACGGTCCTCGATAACGGCCGGTTTTCAGGTGTAGCCAATAACGCGGGACAATTGATGCTTTACGGAGGTAACGGTCTGGTTGTTGATGGACAGGGACAGTCTCAGATTGATCTGGTCGTCGAGGACAATGCGTTTTCTGGAAACGGATTCTTGCAAGATGTGTCGGACAGTGGTCAGGGATTGCAGTGGCAGGCAGGATCTGCCGTCGTATTGCGTTCGGCAATTGACAGTACAGCTGTTTTCGACATTGCCTTGCGCGACAACACAATTCGCAATAATGGCTTCATAAAAAACCTGGACGGTGTTGACGGTTCCGCTGGCTACGGCTTGCTAGTGGAAGCGGGCAGTGCTGGGCTGGATGTGTTGCGGATGTTCAATAACGAATTTGATTTGAATGGCGATACTGTTGAAGGGATTCAGCGTGTTGTGGGAGTTGACGTGCTGATGAAGACGATGGCTGCCACGTCTAAGTTGCGGTTGGAGATTGCGGGGAATACGGCTCGTGTCTATCGGCTCGACAACACGAGCGGCGGCGTTTTTCAGGCATTCGACGGCGAGACTCTGGAGGCCATTGACCTGTTGGAAGTCGCCAGCCGCAATTCGGGAGTGTTTGACAATTATCTTGACGGAGCGATGGCCGACTTTTTGCTGACCGATGTGAATGACACATCGCCGCAATTTGGATTGGAAGTTTCGCCACGTGATTATTTAGGCGGAGTCTCCGCCTGGTATTTTGGGCACTCGACATGTGGCTATTGCCGTTCGCAATTTGTGGTACTTACTGCACTGCAAGGAGAGCTGGATGAAGAGTACCCGGAACTCTCGATCGACATCATTGGTATCAATGAAGCCGGTTATGAAGAAGACAATTCGCAAATGA
>CAZITS010000888.1:0-2949 GCA_964542185.1 uncultured Pirellulaceae bacterium | reverse complement strand
CACTACCAACCGGGCCACTACCAACCGGGCCACTACCAACCGGGCCACTACCAACCGGCGACATTTCCTGCTCCAAGTTGGTGGACTCGCGGGAATCGGTGCCACACTGCCAGGACTATTGCGTCAGGAGGCCCAGGCCGCGAACTCAAACAACCGCTCCCAGACGAATTGCATTCTGGTCTGGACCCGTGGCGGAACCAGTCACCATGACACCCTGGACCCCAAACCGGATGCGAAAGCCGAGGTGCGGGGTGAATTCAAAGCGATCGACACGGCCCTGCCAGGAGTCCAGTTTACCGACCTCGTGCCGCATTTTGCTCGCCATGCGGAACAGTTCTCAGTCGTCCGCAATCTGAACTCCATCAACGGAGCCCATGGTACTGCAGACGCGATCATGATGTCGGGCTGGCAGATGAATCCGAACATCACTTATCCGTGTTATGGATCAGTCGTTGCCAAGGAACGTGGCTATCGCGACAACATGCCGCCGTTCGTACAACTCGGCAACGAAGTCGACCGCAAGTTTTTGGGGGGTACTGCGGGGTACCTGGGCATCGCCCACAACCCTTTTGAAATCCACGCCGATGCCAACGAACCGGAGTTCTCCGTGCGGGACCTGACGCCACCGGGAGGCATGAGTTTAGACCGGGTCCGGTTACGGCGTGAAGCGTTGAGTACGATAGACCGTTTCCAACGTGATCTGGACCGCCAGCCCGCGGTGCTAGACGCTTTGGATGCGTACTACGAGAACGCATTTGCCATGGTCACCTCACCCGCCACACAACGCGCTTTCGACCTCGATCGCGAAACGGATGGCACTCGCGATGCATACGGACGCACGACGTTCGGGCAGAGCTGCCTGCTCGCCCGGCGGTTGATCGAGGCAGGCTCGCGATTTGTCACAGTTAGTGACGGAGATTGGGATACGCACCGTGACAACTTTACTCGCCTGCGCGAATTGACTCCGCCCGTTGACCAGGGGTTCACGGCATTGCTACTGGATCTCAAGCAACGCGGTTTGTTGGAAACTACGCTGGTCGTCTGGCTCACCGATTTTGGCCGTACACCCACAATCAACCCGGCGGCGGGACGCGACCACTGGGCATCCGCCGGAATCGCTGTATTCGCCGGAGCCGGTACCCCTGTGGGAACGATCGTCGGACAAACGGATTCGATTGGTGGCCAGAGCGTTGGTAAAGAATATTACCCACGGGACATTGCGGCCACGATCTATCACAAGCTGGGCATTCCCAGCGAGACGACCTATCAGATCGGCAACGGCCGACCGATGCGACTCAATGAAGGAAACCCGATTACGGAACTACTCTAGGTTCACTCCGTGTCGATCTGTCTGGCGGCGGATTGTGAAGCTTCATCGACCCTCTGGGATGGGACACTGGCATGACGCGTTTTTCACTGGCAGTGCTTCTGCTACTACACGGCACATCCGTGTTGTATGCCGAATCAAAAATCAGTTTTCGTCAGCTGACGCGCACCTTTCCTGTTGCCGTCCAGCGCGGCACCACCCGTGAAATTGAAGTGTCGTCCAATTTCACTCTGAACGAATCGCACTCCGCTTTTTTCGCACCCGCTGGTCCCAAGATGGAGTTCACAGAGCCGGAAAAGAAGCCTGACGAGTGGGCGGATCCAGAAGAAAGTGATATCGGAACACCGTTTCGCTTCCGTGTACGTGTACCCGACGACCAGCGGCCCGGCGTCCATGAGTACCGGATCGCGACGCGCCAGTCCGTCTCCAGCGTCGGCCACCTGTTGATCACGGATCACCCGGTAACGATCGAGGGTGCGGCTGACAATAACAACCGCCAGACGGCCCAGCCGGTCCAAGTCCCAGCCGCCATCTGCGGCACCATCGCAGACTTCGAGGATGTCGACTACTACCGTATCCATGGCAGCGCCGGACAGGATCTCGTCTGTCAGATTTTCGCACAACGCGTCACGCGAGCGATCCACACGATGGCGATTCGCTATCCCAAAATCCATTTGATGGATGCGATGCTGACGTTGTTCGGACCAGATGGTCGGATTGTCGCCCAAAACGACAATTACATCGGTGGCGACGCGATGCTCCACGTCAAACTACCAGAATCCGGTGATTACGTGCTCGAGGTACGCGACACACGCTATGCGGGAGACCCGCGTTACGTCTACTGTGTGGAAGTGTCACACGACGCTTTCGCGTACGGCACTCAGCCGTTGGCACATGGAACCGGCCAGAAACCTGCTTTGATCTTCTCCCGCCCCGAGAACGTCAGCTCCGCCACCGCCAGCAGCAGCTCGATTCCCGCGATTGCGACCACACCACCGTCAGCCGGCACAACCACGCCTGAGAACCTCGCGATCGAGATTCCCGAGACCCTGCTTACCGCCATCCCAGGCCAGCCACCAACCAATTATTTCTGGCGTGGCCTCACCGCGTCCGGCAGACCGTCCAATCCAGTGGCGTTACTCGTCAGCCCCCACCCTCAGATCGTAGCGCCAACTGGATTGACCGCGGACACCCCACATCCGATCTCATTGCCGTTGGGAATTTCCGGCTCTTTTACCAGGGCGAACGAAACCCACGCGTTCCGTTTTTCTTCCCGCAAGGGTGAGTACTCTCTTTTTGAAGTCCAGTCACAACGTCGCGGACTGGCCGTCGACAGTGTATTGAAGGTGCTGGATTCCGAGGGTCAGGAACTGGCCAGCAACGATGACAGCTATTTCACCAAGGATGCCAAACTGTATTTCCAGGCACCCGCCGATGGAGACTACATCGTAACAGTACGCGATCTAACGGGACGCAGCGGTGAGCGCTTTGCGTATCATTTGAACGCCGAGCCAAGTGGACCCGACTTCGAAATCCATGGTGAGTATTACTACGGGATGCTGGCGCCCGGCGGACAGGCAATCTGGTTCGTCAAACTCAAGCGACTGAATGGGTTTGACGGA
>CAZITS010000887.1:0-2949 GCA_964542185.1 uncultured Pirellulaceae bacterium | reverse complement strand
GTTTATGCCGATCGTGCAGGATGCTGGGTCCGTCGGGAGTCTCTCTGGGCCGTATGCTGGTCATTCGGCGGGCAGTTCAGCTGGGCCCTGCCCCTTTTCCGCAACCGTGGCAGGTGCTTTTCAGCATCGCGCAGCAGGTCCCTGCGGGAAGTGATGCATCTGCATGATGCCGATTGCCCAATCTATGGGCAGATGGCCTCTGCAGATCGTTGACAGTCGTACTTAACCCATTTAGGCTAAATGCTTTGGCGCGCAAAGTGCGCACCGCTGATGTTTAAGCAGGCAAGAGGCAATCGTGACTACACCCGCCCGTTCAGGGGTATTCGATACGGTGACTGACCGGCGGGTAGAGGAGTTCACCGAAAGTGTGAGCTTTGACCGACGCCTGTATGCGCACGATATTCGCGGTTCGATTGCGCATGCGGAGATGCTCGCGACCGTAGGGATTTTGACGGCCGCCGAAGCCGAGCTGATCTCCCAGTCGCTTCGTGAGATCGGTGACCGGATCACAGCGGGGAATTTTGTCTTTCAGGACAGCCTCGAAGACATTCATATGCACATCGAACAGGCATTGATCGATCAGATAGGGGACGTGGGGCGCAAATTACACACCGGTCGAAGTCGGAATGATCAGGTTTCGACCGCAACACGTTTATGGATTCGCGACGCGCTGGCCCGTCTGGACCAGGGAATCGCAGATTTACAGTTGGCGTTTGTGGGGCGCTGTGATCAGGATGCGGGAGTGATTTTGCCGGCGTACACCCACCTACAAAGGGCCCAACCCGTATTGGCATCACATTATTGGCTGGCTTATTGCGAAAAATTCCAGCGAGATCGAGATCGACTGACCGATTGCCAACGGCGCGTCAATACTTGCAGTCTAGGCTCTGCCGCCGTCGCCGGGACCTCGATTCCCATCGACCGGGAAGATGTGGCCCGTCGTCTGGAATTTAACTCGTTGTCGCGCAATAGTCTGGATGTTTCCAGCGATCTGGACTTTGTGCTGGAAACAGCCTCTGTTTTAACGATGGTTGCTGAGCCCCTCAGTAGTTGGGCTGAAGAGTGGATTTTGTGGTCGACCGTTGAGTTTGACTATCTCGCATTACCGCATCAGTTTTGCACCGGATCGTCGATTATGCCCCAGAAGATCAACCCCGACGTACTGGAGTTGATTCGTGGCAAGACCGGACGCGTGGTGGGAAACCTGCAAAGCCTGCTGGTTTTGGTCAAAGGATTGCCACTCGCCTACAACCGAGATCTCCAGGAGGATAAACCAGCCTTGTTTGATTCCTTTGATACGGTTGAGAGTTGTTTGCAACTGGCGGTACCGATTGTGGCTGGCGCCGAGCTCAAACGGGGCTCGATCGAAACAGGCCTGGAGCGAGGTTATTTGGACGCGACCACCCTGATGGAATATCTCATCCAACATGGTGTACCGATGCGGTCCGCACACCACGCAGTGGGCCAGCTGGTGAATAAAGCACGGCAGCGTAACGTCCCATTGGGACAACTGGGGCTGGGTGATTTTCAAGAGTGCCACGCGGATTTGGATGAAAGTGTGTTTGAGGTTTTGGGCGTTGAGCGAGCGATCCAGTCGTTTTCCAGTTATGGATCGACGGCGCCGGCGCAGGTGGAACGGCAAATCGCTGATTGGAAGCGACGACTAGCGAGCGACATGGAGGCAGCAATCGCGGTGGAAAATCGTTGAGCAGACAACTACGACACCCTTGATTCTGCAGTGGGGAATACGACGCATGATGAGACATCGCAATCCATTACCGATGTACCTGATGGCGGCCTTTGCTCTGTGCGGCTGGTTTGCTTTGCAAGTCCAGGCGCAAAACCCGTTTGGTGAAGCCGCGCCCGCTGCTGCGGCGCCCGCAACCACTCCTCAACCGGCTGCGGATGCCCAGGATGTGGCCGCGGCGGCCGAGTTAGACCCTGTTGTCCGTGGCATTTTGGAGACCAATCCAACGTCCCCAATGGAGTTGATGTGGGCTGTTGAATTGACGATGAACCTCGGTCGCGTCGACCAGGTGCAGAAGTTCATGAGCGCGCTGGTGGCGGCGGAACCCGATGCGGCACAACTCATGGCCATTGAGCGGAAATGGGGTTCAACGTTGTTCTTCCGTTTGTCGCACCAGTCGCGATATGGGCGCCAAGTAAGGGCCCAGGCGCTACAACTGCTGACGGCAACACAACGCGCGTTACACAATCCTGAGCGACTGCAGAACCTGGTGGCTGGGCTGGCCCACCCGTCGGCAGCTTTAAGGCAGGCGGCTGCAAATGATCTCAAGCAAGTTGGTACTAGTGCGGTTCCCGCGCTGCTGGCTGTTCTGGGCGATGCAGACAGTGCCGAGTCACATGCTTTGGCTCGCGACGCTTTGGTGGGTCTGGGATCGATCGCGGTTGACCCTTTAACAGGTGCCTTGCAGTGCCCGGATCCAGCGATTCGCTGGCAAGTCGTCGAAGTGCTGGGGCGGTTGGAAGACTCCCACGTGGTCGATTGTCTATTGGGGATGTTGTTTGAGGCGGACGGAGACCCACGCGTCAAGAAGGCTGTTGCCCAGACAGTCCAGCGTCTGGTGGGAGCGCTCCCTTCACGGCAGGAAGCCGAACAATTTCTCGTCAGGCAGGTGCGCGGTTACTTAAGTGGAGTGCCGGTCAAGCCAGCCAACCTGGAAGGTCGTGTCGCAATCTGGGAATGGAGTGAAAGTGCTGCAACAGTCGTTTCTACACTGCAGCCGGCTCGTCTGGCTTCGATGCTCAAGGCGCGCAAGTTGGCGGCCGATCTGCATCAGTTGGATTCTGAAAATATCGATTTCCGTCGCCTTTTTCTGGTTGCCGTATTGGAAACCGAGAAGCGGTTCGTTGGATTGGATGAACCACTTGATCGAGAGTCTGTGGATTGTCAGCAGGTAGCAGCGCTAGGAGCCGAAGCTTTACAGG
>CAZITS010000886.1:0-2963 GCA_964542185.1 uncultured Pirellulaceae bacterium | reverse complement strand
ACGCTCTGGGGGTTGAGAGTGCAGGGGCCTCCGCTACGTTGTGGGCGGAGGGGAGCCGGCAGTATAGCGCATGGATCAGGCGGATCCCAATCGTCGGGATTGCCGCACTGGCACGCATTAATCTGCCGAGTCAAACAGCTGACATTTCGGTAGCTGCCGCTGCAGGCGAGCTTTGCCTGTTGCGGTGATCCTGGTTTGCCTGATATGCAGTTCACGCAAGTCCTGAAATTGGACCAGGGTGTCGATCGCTCGATCGGATACACTCGTCTGATCGAGCCAGAGTTTCTGCAGCCGGCGCAGCGTTCCGAGAGCGCGAATGCCTTTGTCGCCGACCTGGGTTTCACCCAGATGCAGGCCTTCCAGTTGCCTCAGCGCTGACAACTGCATCACACCTGCATCTGTGATGGGGTTTCCTCGGAGCCCCAGGTACACCAGTTGTTTCAGGTTCCGCAGGTACGTCAAGCCAGCGTCGGTGACACGTGTTGCCCCGATCGGCAGGTGTGTCAGGCGTCGCAATTGGCCAATCGAACGCAAGCCTTGGTTGCCGATTTGCGTACGGTACAGGTTAAGCCACTCAAGCTGTTGCAGGTGGCGTAGATGGACGGCGCCCGCATCGCTGACGCGAGTTGCTTCCAGCGACAGGTCGGTCATCTGCTTGAAGTCGGCGAGCAGCGGTATCTGGGCATCGGTGATTCTGGTCCGATTGGCGCTGACTTCATTGACCCGGTTATTGCGCAAAAACACGGTGGCGCCCGTGTCACGCAATTCTTGGACCCTCCTCTGGCGTTCTTGTGTGGCGTGTTGTTCGAGTCCGGCGGCCCACTGACGGTACTCCTGCTGACAGTCACTCGGATTGACAAAGGGCTTCCACGCGAGCCGCCCGCGAAATCCATACGACTGATCTGTTTGGATCTGACGGATCACGTATTGGAAATCCCAGGCAGGTCGCATGCGTCGGGGAAGTTTGAATTTGTAGAGGCTGAATCGTATCTCGTCTCGTTGTGAGTGCATGCGGTCGAACATCAAAACCATGGTCATGTTGTTTGCGGCGCGTCCAAAATAGAAAGGCTGGGTGAACCGTGGCCAGTCGTAGGACCAGCTGTTGAGTCGAAACTCCGTGTCGGCGTCATAAGCCAGATCGTTTGCGGGGAGGCTGCGGTAGTTGCCGCCTCGATTCCAGTCGGGGTGGGATTGCGGCGCCGTCGCGGCAATCCAGGACTCGCCGCTGTTGGAGGAGGTCTGCCCGCGAAAATGCAACGCCACATTTTCAACGTCATTCATGTAGTTGGCAAAGAAAAAAATTGCATATCGGCGACTGCCGAACAGACTGGCGTCGCGGGGAATACACTGGAACTCAAAGTCGACGTAATGCGGTTTCACGACGGTGCAGGTTAGCCGACTGTCCATTTTCCAGGGGCTGTCTTCAGCGCGCCGGACGAGGACGATCGAGCGTTCCGGCATTACCGGATGTAGCGTGTAGCGACCTTGTCGCGGAGAGAACTTGTTGTGCGGATTACGGTGGCCCGAAATAATGTGTTCAAAGTTGAGCCCCGCCGACGCATTTTTCTGCTCTGGGTCAAAGGCGTCGAAGTCAGGCGCGCTTTGGATGTGCAACAAACTGCCGATGCCGCTGAGTCGTCCCGGTGACAGTCGGTTATCTCGAAAGGTAGCGGACAAACGACCCTGCTGGAGATGGACGGTTTGTGCCGCAGGTGCCGGTACCTCTTGTGCCCAGCTGGTTTTCAGAAACAAGGCGGCGATGATTGCGACGCGAGACGCGTGGCTCAGGCTGGTGATTCCGGGCAACGGAGGTCTCCTGGTGTTTGCAGCAGCGGTATTTGGGCGGTAATCAATGCGTCATTGCGTACGTGATGATATTGATGCCCATCGGGAAGGAGCAGCGTTCCGAATAGCGGCGGAAATATTCGATTTCTTCGGTCTCGCGTTCCCAACCATCGACCAGGTCGTTGTTGTAGCACAGCAGGACCATCATCTGACCCTGGTCGTCAAAGATCCCGTAGAAATGCGGCGCGGGGTCGTCTTCAATACCCGGTACAGGATGGTACGTGTAACCCTGTCGCCAGAAGTGGATCGCGACCGCCTGAGGTTTTTCCTGAAAGTCATAGACGATGTGGAAAATCTCATGGTCCAGCGACAGTTCTTTTGGTTCGCGATCGGGGAAGACGCGTTTCAGTTGCTGGTAAAAGTGGTTCCACTGTTCGTTTCCCCAGAACTCATCGACCATCAAGAATCCACCGTTGAGCAGATACTGCCGCAGGGCCCGGGCTTCTGCGTCAGTGAAAATGACCGATCGCGGGGCGATGATAAAGATAAAGGGATACCGTGGCAGGTCAGGGTCGGTGAGGTAGAGCGATACCGGGTTCGGATTGACCTTCAGTGAGGTCAGTTGTTGCAACCGGTAGGAGATGTTCCAGTCGGCTTCCGGGTAGTCACCGTTCCAGCCTCGGAAATAGTGAGGCTCGTACCGAATTCTGGCGAAAGTAAATACGTCGTGGGAAAACTCCGGGTTGTTTTCCCACATGGGGAACTCGTTACGGTCGGGCAGCGGCCGATTGCGCCAGCGGCGGCCGAAGTTCTGAGCGCCGACCAGACAGGTGATCGTGATGATAAATCCGAGCGCAAGCACGGAGATAAAACGTGTCACAAGGCTATCCCCATTTTCCACGTATCTCGTTTTGAACACACGAGGTCAATACACTACCCACGCGATCCGCCTGACGCCGCGGGGCCACCA
Source organism: uncultured Pirellulaceae bacterium (assembly GCA_964542185.1). Lineage (GTDB taxonomy): Bacteria > Planctomycetota > Planctomycetia > Pirellulales > Pirellulaceae > UBA9264. The sequence continues at coordinate 208 of CAZITS010000886.1, read as the reverse complement.
TCTTAGATTGCATTGCTCGACGTCCCAAGTTGAACCTCTGCCCAGGGCTGGCCAGCGCACTGTCCGCCTCAATCCGGAGTGTCGGCCTCCAGCAAGCAGGCGACTTGATGCGGATCACCCTCCAGACGCGGTGGGGTGTGATGGCAAGCGTCTTCCACGCGATGGCAACGTTCCGCGAAGGGACAGCCTGGATATTCCCGGTCGGGGG
>CAZITS010000885.1:0-2963 GCA_964542185.1 uncultured Pirellulaceae bacterium | reverse complement strand
CCATCGCCGTCACCATCACCGACGTCCGCGTATCGACTTTTCAAGACATTGCTCCAGGCACAACAAGCACAGACGAATTGAGCACCAGGCTCGGGCAACCGCAGGCAACCACAACCCGTAATAACAAGCCAGTACATATTTTTCAGGTTGGGCCATTTCCACGAGTGGAATTCGTTTTGGACCAGGAAATGGTCGTGGAAATCGCAATCCATCTCAGCGCGCCGACTCCCGCAAAAGTCATTTCCCAACAACTTGACATTGCACGGTTTATTCCCGCCGCGCAATTTGACGCAGCAGGAGAGATTGTTGGCACCATCTACCCGGAGCGTGGTGTCCGTTTTGAGTTTGCCAACGGGAATATCGACCAGGTCGAACGCATTGTGTTGCAACCGATCGAAGCAACTCCATTTGTGGAGCGAGCGGAGCAAAACGACACGTTCGATTACCGTTTGCAATTAGCCGACTTGCGTTACGCTCAGCGACTCGAACCAGACAACACAAAAGCAATTTGGCTGGAATCGATCCTATTGCAGCAGGTGGGAAAGTATGCCCAGGCGCTCGCGTTGTCCCAACAGGCATTTGAACTCACCAAAGACCCGGAATTCAGCCTGACATATGCAGAATCACTGCTGACCAATGAACAATACCAGCAAGCCAGCGACAAAGCAGGCTTGATCGCAGCGAATCAAAACCTGCCGCCTTTGCTGCGAGCACGCGCAGAAATTGTGGTCGGCAATGCAGCGGCGAGCAGTCCTTTACGCAACTTCGAACGGGCTATTGAACACCATCTAATGGCAATTCGTCTGGCATCCCAGCTTGAAGCCAGCCCGGAGATTTCACTGAGGCGAGCAGCGCTGCGGGTCCTGGTTCAAGCCCATCTCGCTTGCGCTCTGGATGTAGCTCGTGGCAACTGGCAACGCAAGTCGGATGTGGTACCCAAATGGCTTGCCAGCGCTCGTGAAATCTCAGTCCGGTTCCTGCAAGAAACAAACGGCAGTCCACTTATTGAACTACAAATCCATGCCACCGCACTCGCCGTGGCCGCGGAACTCGACGGACTATTGGACCCCACAACCAGCCTCCAGCAGATGTCCGGCCGTTGCCAAACGGTGATGAACCAGTTCGACGATGCGTTGCATAAACAACAAATCCAATGGCAATTGGCTACCGCTTTGTTCAACGCAGCACGAGCGGCCAGATCTCGAGGGAACCTGGCACAAGCACGCGAATGGGGAGAACGCGCAACGGTCTTGTTTCAATTAGGCGGTGCACATCGCGACCCCACTGCGGCGCGACAATACCTGCAGGCCAGGGCGCATTTCCTGGTAGGTACTTTGTATGCCATTCCTGAAAACAAACACCTGCAAGCCACCCGATGGTACGAACAAGCGGTCCAGCAATTTCCCGAAACACTGCCACAATCGGCCAGTCACGAGATAGGCGTTCACGGCGAGCGGCTGGTCAGCATGGGGATCTCGTTCTGGGCGATCGGCGACGCGCAGCGGGCAGTTGCCTTGACCCAGACCGGTATGGAGCAAATGGAACAAGCAGTCCAAACCGGCTTTCTTCCTCCGGCAGCCATGGCCGTCGCCTATCGCAACCTGGCAGCCATGCATAGGGAACTTGGCAACGCCGACACGGCTGCCACCTTTACGAGCAAAGCCGAACAGGCACGCTAACACCACATAGCTCGTTCTGGCTGCTACCTATAGCCCGATTTGACTATTTTCGATCCCTGCGTAGACTTCTCACGTTGAGCTGGTCTTTCCCCGCACATCGGTAACCCACACGTGGAAGCTCGTCCGCGTCAGGACTTTTGCGGTCCACCCGTTCTTTCTCAACCACTGGTCCTGGTCCTGCTCGCAGTCGCCAGTGGTGTGGTGATTGACCGTTATCGGCTCGTCCCGCCGACCATCTGGCCACTACTGGGTGCGTGTCCGCTCGTGATCTGGTGGTATTTAGCCAGGCAAAAGCGCTGGCAAGTCTCGAGCAGCCTGCTCCTGGTCACCGCAGTCAGCTGGGGCGGGGGCTGGCATCATCTCCATTGGAGACAGTACGCAGCGGATCATATCGGTCGCTACACCCAAGCACACCCCCAGCCCGTCTGCATCGAAGTACTCGCGCGATCTACGCCGCTCAAAATCCCCGCTCCACTTCATAACCCACTCAATACCGTCACAACGGGGCCACAATTTGTCTTCGACGTCGAAGCCCAACGTATCCGCAACGGCCGCAACTGGATCGCTACCTCCGGCATCATCAAGGTACGGTCAGGACAACCGATCAAAAACGTTACCGCGGGCGAAATACTCAGAATCTACGGTCAATTAAGGGCCCCACCCACGCCCAAGAATCCCGGTCAGCATGATCTGCGTCTCGTGGAACGCCAGCACCGAAGACTTTGCTCTCTTTACGTCACCAACTCAGCATGCGTGCAAAACATCGGCTTCTCAAAGCACATGACCTGGAGCATGATTCTGGATGGAGTACGTTCACGAGGTCACCTCAGGTTAAAGGAATACATAAACCCCCAACAGCGTCCTCTGGCAGCCGCACTCCTGCTGGGATCACGGGCAACATTGTCGGAACACGAACGCTTGCCTTTCTTGACCACCGGCACAGCACATTTGATTGCGATCTCTGGATTACATGTCGGCATCCTGGCTGGCAGCTTCTGGATTTGTAACCAAATCGGGATCCTGCCGCGGCGACTAGCCATGTGCATTGTGCCGCTCCTGGTGATGGGATATGCCGTGGTTGCGGAAGCGCGGCCTTCCGTCGTTCGCGCAGCACTGCTGGTCACGGTTTTCTGCCTGGCTCGTTTCAACGGACGTCCCGTGACGAGTGCCAATGCATTGGCTTTTGCAGGCCTATGTGTGTTACTCCTCAATCCTGCGAGCCTGTTCCAAGTCGGTACCCAATTGTCCTTTCTGGCTGTGCTCACACTCATCTACATGGCACCG
>CAZITS010000884.1:0-2965 GCA_964542185.1 uncultured Pirellulaceae bacterium | reverse complement strand
TGACTGCCGGGACGATGCCGGTCCCGGCAAATCGCTGCGGATCCCGCGCGAGGTTAGCGAGGATGTAGGTGTGGTCCAGGCCGTACCAGGTCATCTGTACGAGATTAAAACGGGTAACGCCGGCCTCCGCACCCAAACGGCGGACCTCCTCGACCGTATAGCTGGGGAACCAGAGGTCAGATTTTGCGAATCCTGGAGCCAGGGGGAATTTCGCCGTATTCGGCGACCACACATGGACGTGCGCGTCGACAATGTTCGCAGGTTGGCTGCTTGGAGATGCAATCTTTGCGAAAGTGCCCGTGGCCATCCCGGTGGCGGCGATTCCCACGAGGCAGTTTCGTCGTGTTAACGTGGCCATCAAGGGGCTCCCATGAAGGGTGGCAAAGACTGGCGAGCACCGGCGGGCCTGACGGATACGGCGCAGCGTCCTTGTTCATTCTGGAACCTTCGTTTTTGGATTGCAAACCATTTGCGATACGTTGTACAAAGTGGCCACCAATGGAGGTGTTTCAGCGCTGGGGGTTGGTGCGGGGAGGCAGGACGAAAATGGATGTGGATGCGGATCCGCGGTGGGGTCAGGAAACAGCGAGCCCCGCTGGGCAAAAAACGCCGTCCTCCGTCGCTACCGAAAGTGAGGCCGGTGAGGCTGCCTCCGAGGCGATCTGGGGGCAACGTTCGCTTTCCGTGGGAAGTGGGTGCCTGTTTTTCTTCGGTGGCTGTGTGGTTTGCTGCGGCTTGCTGCTGCTGTTGCTGCTGACGTCCGATACGGATCCAGCAGCGGCCGACGCGAACGAGGATGCCGTGGAGAATGACGTCGTGGGGGCGGAGGCAGTGGAGCCGCAGACGGAGGAGGGAATCGCGGCGCTTGGACAGCCGTTATTTGCGGGCGGCCCGCCGGCTCGCGGTAAGGCAGATAGCGGGCCGCGGGAGGGAGGACTGTCCTATGGTGGACCGACTCTCAAAACGCTCGACGAAATCGCGGTGGACGAACTGGGCCGATTGGATGGAAAAGGACGTCAGAACGAAGCGGGTGAATACGTCGAAGTGGAATTGCGCGGTGGGGTCTATGACAATGATCTGAAACAGGTGGCCCGCTTGAAGTCATTGCAAATACTCCACCTGATCGACACGCACATCAGTGGTGAGGGCTGTAAATCGTTGGTCGCTCTGGAGTCGCTGCGGGAACTTGATTTGGCCGGTTCACCGATTACCGATCGGGGGCTGCAGCAAGTCGTGCGTTTGCTCACGCTGCGTCGACTTGACCTGCGGGATACCCGGGTCACTTTCGACGGCGTGTTGAGTCTGAACAAACTGCCCGACCTGAAGACCCTGGTGCTCAGTCCGGGCCAATTCAGTCAGCGTCGCCTCCGCGGGCGGCTGCCGGGATGCAAGATCACCTGGCAGGCGCGCCCAGACGAGTAGTCCGGCCTGCAGTACGGTCGCAATCTATTTACTTCCCTGTGTTTTCCACGGCAGCCAGCACGTGATCGCGGATTGTCTCGACCCCGCCTCCGTGTCGAATCTGGGCAAACACGGTGGGGCCATTGCCGCGCATCCTGGCACTGTCTCGTTTCATCACCTCCAGGTCAGCGCCGACCGCATCTGCCAGATCGATTTTGTTGTCAACCAGCAGATCCGATTGGGTGACTCCTGGGCCGCCTTTGCGGGGGATTTTGTCCCCCCCGGCAACATCGATCACGTAAATCGTGTAATCGGCCAGCTCGCGGCTGAAATCGGCCGCCAGGTTGTCACCCCCCGATTCCAGTAATAACAGACGCGGTTGAAATGTTTCCGTGAGTTCTTCCAGCTGAAGCAAATTGGCCGAAATGTCCTCGCGAATCGCGGCGTGGGGGCAGCCGCCAGTTTCGACCGCCCGAATCCGTTCCTGGGGCAACGCTTCGTTGCGGGTCAGGAATTCGGCATCTTCCCGGGTGAAAATGTCATTCGTGACGACGGCCAGATTGGTTGAATCACGAAGTGCCTTGCAGAGTGCCAGGACAAGCGCCGTCTTGCCGGTTCCGACAGGGCCACCCACCCCCACGGTAAAAGCCCGTTGCGTGTAATCGCGTGTGGGAATGGGCAACTCACGTGTTGCGTATTCGCCAGGGTGATCCCAGGTCTCATGGTCGTGGCCATGGTCGTGATCGTGGTGATGGTGGTCGTGGCCCGTTTCGTGCATGCCCGGCTTCCTGATTCAGATCAAAGAGGGTGGAGAACTAACTCTGAAATAGCTTGGAGTAAATACGATCGTGGGTACCCTGGAAAATGTCAATCAGCGGTGCTGTCTGACAGATGTCCTGGGGGAGTAGATCGGCCGTGTCGGTAACGGCCGTCTCGGCGTCTGGTCCGAGGTGATGCTGAATGGCCTGCCCCTGCAGTGGCCCGACGATATTCAGTCGTACGGCCGCCGAGATCAAACTGCGCAAATTGCCAAACAGGAAAAGTCGTACTGCCTGTTCAACGGGGAGAGCGAGCAGCCCGGTTACGGCGCCAAAGACGGGACTGAGGTGGCCTGGTTGCTTTTGCTGGCGGCGTTGGCGATGTAGTTCGGTCAGTTCGGGAACCGGAAAGACGGTGGCGGAGGTCGAGAGAAAGGCGATTCCCTGCAGGCGACTGGCGCGGTTGGCCACGTGATTGGTCAGGAACGCGTCGCACCAGCCATCGGCAGCGGCAAAAGCACCTGCCCGGTGCGCGGCCCGGACCAGCGGCAGGTGGCCCCAGGCAACTTGCTGTAATGCGTTGCGAGCAAAGTCAAGTAATGCCGTATCGTCGTCTACTTCTCCCCAGGCCAGCGCAGCCTCCAGACCTCCACTATGGGCGAAGCCGCCACAGGGGAAAGCCGAATCAGCCAATTGCCAGGTCAGCCAGGTCTCGACAGATGGGTCCAGGTGAGTTGTCACGAGCCGGACCTTGCTTGGGGTTCTGGGGGGGATGGGTGGGTATGCGTGTCGATGGCAGGACAGAC
>CAZITS010000883.1:0-2968 GCA_964542185.1 uncultured Pirellulaceae bacterium | reverse complement strand
ATGACAAAGCGCTCAACCGGGTGCTCCGACCAACGGGGATCCTTGACCAGCGGAGGTTCCACAGGCTGGATTGGCTGAAAGCTCCACCACTTCTTGCGATTCGCAAAGATCGTCTCCCAGGCGGTAGCCGTCGCAAGTTCATCCGCCGACGGCGCCTGGTCTCGCGGATCGGGTGCACCCATGGCAATCCACTTCTCGAAATCACCCACCACTTTGTTATCAAGTTTGCCAGCGTCTTGTGGCATTCTCAGGCCATCGACCTCATGCCGCAAAATGGCCAACAAGCGACTCGCGGTGGGTTTCCCCGGAACGACAATCGCACCCCGATCTCCTCCCTTGAGAAACGTGTCGCGCTGATCAACGGCCAACCCACCTTCCGCCCTCTCTGTCGAGTTATGGCATGTATAGCACTGTTCGACGAGCACAGGTCGAATACGTGTCTCGAAGAACTCCAACTGTGTCTCCGTCAGTGCATCAGCGGCACTGACCGGGCGACTCAACAGGATTGCCCAGACGAGCAACAGCAGGCCATTGGTAAATCGATCATTCAGCACGGGAAACTCCAGCGAGGTAGTTTGGCCTCTGTCGTCTTCTGTCCGTCTCAAAAACAGGATCGTCTTCGGCCTGCGTTAACACGTCAACAAAAACCTTTCGTGGGGCTACAAGAACCTGCACGGGGTCCATCGTATCGCAATCAAAGCAAGGCCCTGGCGGTGCCAGCATATCGGTGTGGGTACGTTACCAGAAGAGCATTGCGGCTTGAAACCGGCTGGACGACCATTCCCTGCGCACCACGATGGTCACTTTCGTCGCCAAGAGACCCGTTTTCCCATTTCAGGATGCCCCGCCATGTCTCATACGACGTCTATTTGCTCGCCGCCGCCGTGCGCAGAGTACGACACAGCCTTGTTTTGGCTAAACCGCCATCCCTCGCAAGTAAAGCGTCTCCCGGCATCGCAAGCAACGCACCTGAAGGAGCGAGCGGGTTTACCTGGTACGCACTCTCGCATCAGCCCCGGGTCTCCCGCACCACTGGTATCCCGGTCACACCTCGAGTCTCCAATTCATCTGGTTTTGCACACGCATCTGCACGCGCACACTCTATATTGGTAGCGTCCAAGTACATCTACCTGAGAGATTGCATATGAACCGTCTGCTGGGTTGTCTGCTCCTAATCGGGATCACGGGGTGCGGAGAAACTGCGCCGTCTTCTAGTGACCGTGTGCCCAGCTCAAAGCGCCAGCAATCCCAGGATGCGCTGGCGAATGATCCGCCAGCGGCTCCCCAGAACACAAGCGACACGCCAACTGCATCCGTAGGCAATAGCGACGCCGCCATTGCCGCCCTGGAGAAACTGGCCGCCAGGATCGATCGCAATGAAGAGGGCGCTGTCGTCGCGGTCCATCTCGCCAATACCGAGATCCGCGACGCCGACCTGAAGCATCTCAAGGACCTGGGCAGCTTACAGTCGGTCTCGCTTCCCAAACAAACCACCGCCGCCGGACTGGCACACCTCGCCGACATGGCTGAGCTGCACGCGCTCTACCTGCCCAATTCCCAGGTCGGCGACGCAGGGCTGGTCCACCTGGCCGGACTGACCCAGCTTCAGACCCTGATTCTCAAGGATCCCGGGATCAGTGACGCTGGCCTGAGCCATCTCAAGCAGTTGACCAGCCTGCAGACCCTGGGCCTCTTCGGAACCCAGGTCAGCGACGAGGGCCTGGTGCACCTGACCGACATGGCCAACCTGCAGGAGCTCTACCTGCCAAACTCCCAGGTCGGCAATACAGGGCTGACACACCTGCTGGAATTAACCAATCTGCAATTACTCTCGCTGGCGGCGACCCAGGTCACCGATGCCGGGCTGGCGCATCTCAAGTGGCTGACCAAACTGAAAACCCTCATCCTCCGCGAGACCAAGATCACCAGCGAGGGATTGCTGCATCTCAAGGACTTGACCAGCCTGGAAGCCCTTTACGTCGACGACAACGAAGCGAACGCCGCGGGCGTCGCCGCGCTCAAGGAAGCACTTCCCGGCTGCAAAATCAGCAAGTAGGTTCACACTTCTGCCGGCAGATCCCAGAACGTCCCGGTGATGCCGGTAATACCTGCGTTGTTCTGGGCGTAACAAGCAGTAAAGATCCGACCCGGTTCGATTTCGACCCAGGAGCTGTATCCCTGGTTACGGCTCGGTGCCGAGCGCAGCAGCCAGGAGGTCTCGCCCCAGGTCTGGCCTCCGTCAGCACTGAGCCGGGCATACAAACCGTAGGGTTCGTAGCGCCGCCCATAAGTCAGCAGCAGACGTCCATCGGCCAACCTGGCCACCCGGGGACAGGCACCCGAGGTGATACGGGTTTCGACAGGGCTGGTCCAGGTCTTGCCACCGTCACGCGACTCGTTCTGCCAGAGCAGACCGTGGCGGCCATCCTGGCAGCGGCCTACGCGATGCATCGCCAGCAGATGGCCTTCGTCCAATTCGACGATACAGGGCTCGTAGTAATCACGCGTCTCCGGCGTGCCCCGGGCCATGGCAATCGCATCAGACCAGGTCCTGCCATTGTCTGTAGAGCGATAAACCACGTTGGACGCCACTCCAGTCAGTCCGTCATCGATGTTGCCGTACAAAGGGGCCAACAGAGTCCCGTCCGCAAGTCGGATTGCCGACGAGCAGGTCTGCAGTTTCGGGCCGAATAATACGTTCTGGTGCAACGGCCAGGTCAGCCCTGCGTTGCTGCTCCAACACCAGAAGCCCCCCACATTGCGAAACGGGTACTCGATCTGATGCAGATGCGGGATCCCGGTGCGTTGGGCCTCCCGAACGGGAACGACTTCGTGCATCGCCAACAGACCACCCACCAGACCGTCGCCCAGGTAGAACGGCGCAAATTCCTGCCCTCCCCCAGCGGCCAGTTGCCCGGCGTTCTCATGGTCCCAGGTTTTTCCCAGGTCGTAGGAGCGGATGACGGTG
>CAZITS010000882.1:0-2969 GCA_964542185.1 uncultured Pirellulaceae bacterium | reverse complement strand
TTCAGCACCGCCGGAAATTGGTGCGGTGATGTGAACAAGAGTGTTCCACATTTTTGAGGGTGACGCCTGGTACATGTTTGTGTCGGACAACGCAAAGGCAGAGATTCGGGTCTTTTTACTTGGCCGTGGTTATTGCGGATTGAATTCTCTCACAGACGAGTTCGATCTCGTCATCGGTCATTTCAATAGCATCCAGGTGGAAGTAGCCCTCTTCCAGGTGATGCGCCCGGACGACGATGGTTGGACTGCCGTTTGCCAGGGAGTCTGCTAGTGAACTGGCGGAATGTCCGGATATTGTTGAATCTGGAGTCAAGCGAACCCGCGAAAAGGGGCAACCATTGGGGTCACTGTCGACCGCCAGTCCAAGACCTGGAGTATCCGTCAGGCGGTTCAAGATCAGCTCTACTTTGCGATCCTGTTCGTTCGTCCAGGCTGACATGTCCTGTTGGAGTCGAAATTGCAAGGCGGCCATCGCACCGAAAATAGACTCTTTGCCAGCCTTCATTCCCCGCCCGATGCCGCGGTTTTGCAGGTAGACTGCGTCGATCAAATTCTGACGCCCTGCGACGATGCCCGCGGTAGTGGCGCACAGATACTTGTGGGCACTGGTAATTACCAAATCGCTACCATATGCGATTAACTCACGGAGCCTTTGATCCTGTGCTGCGCCATCGACGATGACAGGAACATTGGCTGCATGTGCCATCTCGATGACTTCAGGGAGGGCGACCCAGCCATGACGCACTGTGTGATGAGATTCAACGGCTACGATACTTGCCACGCCAGGCTGTTGTAGTTGGTGCAGTAATTCGTCGCGACTGCAATTGTTGACACTTCCAACTTCGACAGGCTCTGCGCCAGCCAGGCGGATCGATTGTGTGATTGGGGCTCCGTAGTTGACACAATGGCCTTTCTGGATCAACACGCGGCATGGTAACCCAGAGGTATCTGGGAGCTGCAGGACTCGAGCCAGATTATTGCCGGTCATCGTCGCGGCGACGCTCAGCGTAATTCCCGCCGAAGTGCAGGCTGTGATGCATCCGGATTCCGAGCCACTAGCTTGAGTGATCAGTTTCCCGGCAGCCTGCTGTATTTCATCCAGCAGGAAGAAATGCCGCATCGACTCGTTAACGACATCGATGATCTCCGGCAATACGATCGAGCCGCACAACCTGGTCATTTTTCCGCAGGCGTTAATGACATGTTGTAAGTCAAATTGTTGATGTAAATCCATATGTGTACCCAGGGCGCGTTGTGTTCGTGCCAGGTGAAAAGCTCGCGTGGTTTTTACCGAGGCGACTAAACGATGATTCGATGTGCAGCGAGTTCTTGGTACAGCGGTTGACACGCTTCAAGTAGTGGCTGGAAGCGTTCTGGGACCTTTTTGTCTTTAGGACGATAAACGCCGAAACCGGTGGATTTTTCTACGTTGCCATACCAGTGTCTGGCCCATACGCCATCCGTTTCTCTCTGTCCCGCTGGCCAATGCAGCATGCTATCCCGGAACGGAACTTGCACCAGGTTACACAAGGCACTCAACATTTGTCGGGGATTTTCCAGTACGTCGCGGCTGTCTAGAACCGGAGGGGCACTACCCAAACGTTTTTGCACATGGTGAAAAATCTCAACTTGCTGAGGAAGCCCGGTATCTGGAAGACTGGGGTTAGGGAGGATTTCGAGTAAGGAAGTCAACATTTCTTCAGGAGAGCGGATCAGGAAGCAGCTGACGACGTGTTCGAGCCAATCGAGTTCGATATTTGGCAGCAGGTGGTGTGACATGTGCTTCTGGTAGAAGACGGTGCGCTGGTCGGGGATGGGGCCTGTCAACCAGGAAACGACTTCTCGCCAGTCTGTGGGTTGGCTTGCGATGACTTCCTCCGCACCGGGATGGTCAAACCCGGTCGTCTGCAGGTAGTGCGCGTAGAGTGGTTCATCGCAGACCACTGTATCGGGGCGATTATCCCAGGCCCGCATCAATGCCGACGAAATATTACGAGGGCCTGACCACATGGCAATCCGGAGTGCTTTGTTCATGAATTCAGGATAGTCCAGCAGGGTAAAGTCGCCAACGGGTCGTGGCATGTGTTCTGATCAAGACGTGACCGCGGCGATCAACGCTTTGATGTAGCCAACGGTCCAGGCACGTCCTCGTTCACACCAGATTCCGTCGCCCTGCATCTGGGGAACATGGTCGGGCAACAGGAAGCCCTGAAAGCCGACCTCGTGTAGTGTTCGAACTGTCGCCACGGGATCACAGTTGCCTTCATCGAGATGGCATTCGACAAAGTCGTCTACTGGACCCTGAACATCGCGAAGGTGGACATAGAATATTTTGCCCTTCTCTCCGAAGAAGCGGATGGCGTCCAGCACCCCCTCGCCTGCACGCATTTCCGACCAGCAGCCATGACAGAAATTGAGGCCGTGCATTGGACTGTCAAACGTATCCATGGCTCGTTCGAAATTTTCGAAATTGCGAAAGACCCGGCCGACACCTCCCAAAGATGGCACCGGCGGGTCGTCTGGATGTAATGCCAGTCGTACACCGGCCTGCTCACACACGGGCAGTATGCGCTCCAGGTACCAACAGTAGTTGGTCCAGATTTCTTCTTCGCTGTATTCCCGGTCAATTTGTACGGTGGTCCAGATCCCGAAGTTGGTCCTGTCTCCTGGCCGAACATGGCTGGCTTTTTCGTAGTTAAATGAGGTTGCCAGCGCGCCACCGCGTACCGGAGTATCGTTGGCAGTTCTCCAGACGCCTCCGGGCATGAAGTTATATCCCAGTATGGGAACTCCTGCTTTGCCAAGATTCTGGATCGTATAAACCATATTGTCGAGCTGTTGTTCACGACCTTGCTGCCCGAGCATGATCTTGTCGTAGAATCGTGGCGGGACATTTTCGATAGACATCAATCGCAGTTCTGCTGCTGAGGCACGTTCCACGAGGCCAGCGAGGTCCTCATATTCCCAGC
>CAZITS010000881.1:0-2969 GCA_964542185.1 uncultured Pirellulaceae bacterium | reverse complement strand
CCCATTGGCGATACGGTGGTCAAACGCCAGGGTGAGCGTTGCCGAGAGTTGGAATTGGATTCCCTGGTCTATGGGCTTGGGAAGCCAATGGGTTTGTCCCAGTGCCAGGGTGGCCATTGCGGGTGGCACGATGACTGGAACACCCATTTTCATTCCGAGTGAGCCAATGTTAGAAACGGTCAGAGTCGTTGTCGCGTCGATTTGATCGTGTCCTTGACGTGCCCGCTCGATCTGTTCTTGTACACGATCGGCAAATGCGAAAAAGTCGAGCTGGTCTGCGTCGGAGACAACTGCAGTTACCAGGTCATGGTTGGGGAGCGCGACGGCGATGCCCAGATTGACGTGACGATAGCTACGCAGTGTTGTTCCATCGGATTGAAGCGCACTGCGGAATCTGGGGAAGTCTTGCATAGCGCTGACTACACAATACAGCATCAGGGTCATACCCGACCCCCCGCCACCCGCCACGGTTTTCCATTGTTGGCGGGCAATATTCAGTTGCGTCCAGTCTACATCGACAACGATGGAAGCGGTGATTGCCCCTTGCATGGCTCGGGCCATACGATAATTGAGTGTTTGCTGCGCCTTGGGGAGTGGAGCGTCAAGATAGGGTGACGCTGGATCCGTCAGAGGAGCCGCGGCTTGCCCGGACACCTGGTTGGACAGGAACGCGTCGATGTCATGTGGCATCAACCGTTTTCCGCGCCGTGGTATCTGGTGGGCTACCGAGAGTAATCCTAGTTCTTTGAGGTAGGCGCGAGTACGCGGTGGCATCAGTCGATTGCGCAACTCTACGAGGTCCTGGCCCGGCGCACTACTTGGGGCGGTTGGCTGATTTTCAGGTTCGCAGGGGAGTGTTTCCGGATGCGGTTGCTCGATGTTTGCTTCGTCTTCAGCAATTTCGAGTTGTGCGATTTCGGCACCAATCGACAGGACGCTCCCTTCATCTGCCAGCCAGGATAGCACAACACCGTCACAAGGAGCTTCAACATCGGAAACTGCCTTGTCTGTTTCCATTTGGTACAACGGTTCGTCCCGCCGTACGAATTCCCCAGGCCGCTTCAGGTGTTTTACCAAGAGGGCCTCTTGGAGCCCTTCACCAAGCTGCGGGATAGATACCGTAACAATCGAAGCGGCCGTCATAGTTTCGTTTCGTGTTGGTATGCCGAAATCGAAGAAACGATACGTACTTAACCTTCAAGAACTTTGCGCAACGCTGCCACAACCCGTTCCGTGTCAGGAATGACAGAGTACTCACAGATCGGGTTGAATCCAATCGGCACATCTTCACGTGAAACCAATTGCGGTGGACATAGAAAGTGGTCCCAGCTTTCAGGACAGGAGGTCAGGTCACTGATGATCATTTGGCCGACGCTGCAACTTCGTACATCCTCCTGGACGATTACCAGCCGACCCGTTTTTTCGAGTGAGCGGCAGACAGTTTCGCGATCCCAGGGTACGATCGTTCGCAAGTCGATGATTTCGATAGAAACCTCGCCAGCGAGTTCTGCGGAGGCATCACTCGCTGGTTCGAGGCAATTTCCCCATGCCACGAGTGTGACCTGGTTGCCCGTCTGGCGGATTACTGCCTGACCAAATGGCACGGGTTTGACTGGCGATGTGACGTGGGTATGTTGGCGCAAGCGGTGTTTGGGGAGCAAAACGATTGTCGGGTCGTCAGTGTGCATTGCGGTCCACAGCAAACCAGCAGCATCTTCTGGTGTGCCGGGGACAACGACACGCAAACCCGGCACGTGTGCGAAATTGGCTTCATTGGCCTGACTGTGCCAATTTCCGCCGCCCGCCAGGTATGCTCCGTAGGGAGCGTAAATTACGGCAGGGCAAGTCCACTCGCCCTTGCTGCGCCAGCGAATGGTCGACAGGTTCTGGGCAATTTGGTTCCACGCCGGGCCAATAAAGTCGACGAACTGGATCTCAAAAACTGGCCTCATTCCGTAGCACGCCAGGCCAGCAGCCACGCCGGCGATGGTAGCTTCCGCCAGCGGTGAGTTGAATACACGGTCAGGGAATGCAGTTGAGAGACCTTTGGTGATCCCGAAGACACCGCCTTTGGGGTCCTCGATATCCTCGCCGAAAAAGACGAAACGTCGGTCGTTTTCAAGACCTTCCTGGAAAACGCGATTGACGGCATCGACCATTCGCCACTTCTGGTCTCCTTCCAGGGATGGAGCGTTCGTTTTTGCTGGCGCGCCGAAGAGGTGGTCTGCATTTTCCTCGGGAGAGGGATCGGGCGCCCTCTCAGCCAGCGCATATTCTTCATCGACGGTGCGGTTAATCTCTTCTCGAATCTCTTGCCATTTTTCGGAAGTGAGCTCTCCGTTTGAAATCAGTTCTGCGGCGACAAGGTCAATTGGATCACGGCGCTCAATTTCAGCCAGTTCTTCTTCGACGCGGTAAATGCGATGGTCGTCACTACTCGTGTGGCTGCATAGTCGATCCAATTCGCAATGTAGAATCGTGGGGCCATGCCCCTGGCGCGCTTTCGCCAACGCGGGTACTGCAGCAGCCAGGATGTTTTCCGGATTTCTGGCGTCGAGCGTCGTAATTCCTACGTCTTCATGAATCAGTTTCAAACGCAAGGGATTCATGCGGTCGGTACGCGTACTAATTCCGTAGCCATTATCTTCGACGACAAAGACGACAGGAAGTTTCCGTTCAACCGCAAAAGCAACGGCTTCAAAGAACTCGCCCTGTCGCGTGGAAGCATCTCCGATTGTGGCGACTACCACCGAGTCCTTTTGTTCCAGTTTCATTCCCCATGCCACGCCGCATGCTGGTAGCATTGACGCTCCAGTGGGGGTCAGTGCGGTCCAGATCTTGCGTTTTGGACAGGATGCGTGGGCAGGCATCTGACGCCCCGCGCTACTGGAATTACGTTTTCCGAAATAGGCCAGCGCCAATTCATAGTTCGTCATTCCCCGTGCCAGTAGCAGCGCCCGGTCACGGTA
>CAZITS010000880.1:0-2976 GCA_964542185.1 uncultured Pirellulaceae bacterium | reverse complement strand
CGACGGCACACTCCTTGGCAAATCCTTCAACATGCTCGGCTTCTTTTTCAAGGAAGCTTTTGGGAATAAAGAGCGGGAAATAGGCATTTTCGTGACCAGTTGCTTTAAACATCTGGTCGAGTTCGCGTTGCATGTTCTCCCAGAGGGAATAGCCCCAGGGCTTGATTACCATGCAGCCGCGAACCGGCGACACTTCGGCGAGATCTGCAGCCTTAATGACTTGTTGATACCATTCGGGATAGTCCTCCGCGCGTGTTGGACTAATTGCATTCTTGCGTTTTTTGGCCATTGTTTTGCTCGCTGGAACACTGGAAGCTGTCTGGGGTGGGGTCTTTACTGCAAGCACAGTCGCTTGAGAATCACAGAGACGAATTGGGTGTGGGGGCAGAGTGGTAGCGCGAAAGAGTAGTTCGGCGTTGGCAGGCACACGATATTTTGGTTAGCACGCCACGATTTACAGGCCCCTGTCGAAGTACGCTTCGCACCGCTACACAGTCTCTGTTGGCAGAACAGAGGACTAAGTGTGAATTGGCGAGCATTTTAGGTTACCCGTGAGGCAACCGGCAATATGAGACTGGGTTCTGTCACCATCATTGAAGGCATGTGACTCGCCGCGTCGATCGATGGGGCGCATGCAGATTTGCCAAGAGTTGATCAGCGAAGTACGACAGGCATCGCGGCGACTCAAGTTGCCTGCTTCTGCGGTTTTTGTCGACTGCTGCAAAGCAATTCACGAATTCACTACTACCAGACAGCGGGGGGTTCACTCTAGAATCGGCAGATCTTTTGCATCGGAGAGGGGGTACTGATGACACGACGATTTATCAACGATTTAGCTGAGCATGAAGGTGTCGACGAGATTTTCCTGGTCGTCGACAAGCAACTCCGTACGAATCGCAACGGCAATTTGTATCTACAGCTTCGTTTGTCAGACAAGTCGGGAGCTGTGGCGGCAATGATGTGGAATGCCAATCAGCGGATTTTCGGCAGTTTTGAAGCCGGTGAGTACTTGCGTGTTCAGGGTACGACTCAAATCTACAACTCGAGTCTGCAGTTGATCGTAAGCCGGATTGAGGTTGTCTCCGCGGATCAGATTGACGAGTCCGACTTTACGACTCTTGATCAGAGTCGTGTGGAGAGCCTGCAAGGGCGTTTGGCGGAGATTCTGCGCGATCTCGCGGATCCGCATTTGCGTAGTCTCGCGGAGAGTTTCCTGGGTGATGAGAATTTCATGTCCCGGTTTGTTCGAGCGCCCGCCGGAATCAGCAACCATCACGCCTATCTTGGTGGGTTGTTGCACCATGTTGTTGATTTGCTGGAATTAGTTTTGGTGGTTGCACCGCGCTACCCTGATCTGGACAGGGATCTTTTGTTGATGGGTGCCTTTCTCCATGACATTGGAAAAGTGGATGAACTGACGTTCGAGCGTGACTTGGGCTACAGCGATGCTGGACAGTTAATGGGGCATCTGGTGATTGGGGTGGAAATCTTGACTGCCAAGATCCAAGAGGCGGAAGCGTTGATCGGTGAGGGCTTTCCGCAAGAGTTGGCATTGGCCTTGAAGCATATGATTGTGAGTCATCATGGGCAGTATGAATTTGGCAGTCCCAAGCTGCCTATGACACTGGAGGCATTGGCTCTGCATCATTTGGACAATCTGGATGCGAAACTCCACAGTGTCTTGGAAATCGTGAAAAATGAGGTTGGTGGTGATACGTCTTGGACTGCGTATCAACCTGGGTTAGGGAGAAAGATTTACCGGGGAAACCGTGAATCTGCTGGCGAATAGGACCGGAACCGTCGGCGGTGCATGGGGTTGAAAATCAGCGGACCAGTGCTGCCAGGTCGCTTGCTGTCAGATGCTGTGCCAGTTTTTTCCGAAATGTCTGCAAGATTTGTGCTGCTCAGACGAATCACAGACTGCCAGTTTCCTTATCGATAGGGTCAACTATGATTTCCACGCTGCTGACCACAGTACTCGCTCTCGGTAGCGGGATACCCGAGACAGGTACGATTCTCTATCTGAAGCACAGTAACTCTGTGGTGCAGCAGGTTACGGGTTCGAATTTGTCTCACGTTGCGATGGTGATCCAGATTGCAGATCAGCCTTGGGTTTACGAAGCGACTCCAGCTGAAGTCCGCCGGCTGGCGTTTGCCAGGTACCTGCAGGAAATATCCTTGTTGAATCAGTCCCGTGGTACGAAGATCCAGGTCTTCGCCATGAGACCCCAGGTCGCACTATCGACGAATCAAATACAAACGATTCGGGCTTACATGGATGTTCAGCTAGGACGTCGCTACTCGGTTGCTGCGTATGTTCGTGGGCGCAACGGAGATGGAATTCACTGTGCTGAATTGCTTGCCACTGCGTTGGACCGCGCGGGGGTCAGAGACTACGAGGAACGGCACCGGTTGAGCCCTGTCGGGTTCGTAAACCAGGCGCAGTCGGTTTACCAGAAACCGGCAAGATTGGATTTGCCTGAAGTACAGCCCGAAACGGACTGGTGCGATCAGCAATGGGATTGGTGGCTAGGGATGATTGCCTGGTGCCAGTGGGCGTGGGACGAAGCCTGGAGTTTTTCCTGGTAACGTAACGTGCGTTAGCCAATAAGACGTTCAACACTGTCAAGCAATCGGTCCATCGAAAACGGCTTGCGAATGTAATCGTCGACGCCGAGCATTTCGGCATACGATTTGTGGCGGCTTCCTTCATTAGCCGTGATCATAATCACCCGCACAGGAACGGAATGAGAACTGCGGAGCTTCTCTAATACGAGAAAGCCGCTGCGTTTGGGCATCATCATGTCCAGGATCACGAGATCGGGATTTTCACGTTCGCTAAGGGCCAGGCCCTCGTTGCCATCGCGTGCGACGAGTACTTCGTAGTTTTTCCCCAGTGCGTATTGGATCGCTTCGACGATTTCTGCGTCATCGTCGACAAGCAGGATTCGTTTTTGCGCTGTTGAAGGCGATTCG
>CAZITS010000879.1:0-2977 GCA_964542185.1 uncultured Pirellulaceae bacterium | reverse complement strand
CGACGATTGGTTAACTTGCAGGTTACTGATGCCTGTGCGCGTGCTGGTTGGTATCGATACCCGGCAGGCAGCACCTCCTCGCTGGCTACGTGACGGGTTTGCAGCAACAGGGGATGTTGTTGTGACGGACGACTGCAAAATGAGGCTGTATGGACGCATCTGTCCGGAAGGAAAACTGCACCTGGGCGGGAATACCGACGACGGACAGACCGGCGGCAAAAGTAATTACGTCGTCGTCCTGGAACCGCTGCCTGCCATCAGGCAGAAACAGGAAACCACCGTCGCGGCCGCCCTGGCCTGCCTTCCCAGAGGGGATCGGCTGCGCGGTGAAACGCTCTTCAAGCACCCTGCAGGTGCCGGCTGCAGTAAATGCCACAGTCTGGATGCAAGTCGCAATGGTTTTGGGCCAAACCTGGGTGATGCAGGTCGGCGGACAGATGCCCGCCATATTGCCACGTCGATCCTTCAGCCAAGTGCGGTGATCACGGAGGGGTTTCGGCGACAGGCTGTTGTGACGGTGGACGGGAAAGTGCATTTCGGTGTCTTGTTGGAAGAGAGTGGTGTATCTCTAGTGCTCGGCCTGATAACCGGCGAGCGCGTGACGATCCTGAAGAAAAACATTGAGCAACGCCGCACAGACGAGGTGTCTGGAATGCCGGTTGTCAGTTCGGTACTGTCGCCCCAGGATGTGGCTGACCTGACGACATTCCTGCTGGCCCAGCGCGCCGCACCACAGAGCCGGCCTGCCGCGGCGTTAGAACGGGGAGTTGTGGTGACGCCTCTACCCGACCGAGTGCGGGTGACCATCGCCGGGAAACTCTTTACGGAGTACCACTACCGCCAGTGTGAAAACCCATTTCTCTATCCGGTGATTGGTCCCTATGGAATCGGGATGACACGGAATTATCCCAGCAAGCGTGTTCCCGGAGAGTCGCAGGACCATCCGCATCACACGTCGATCTGGTTCGGCCATGACGGTCTCAATGGAGTTGACTTTTGGCGCAGTACGGCGCCTCGGCACGGTCGCGTGGTGCAGCGTGAGATCGGACGTACTGTGAGTGGAAACGACAGAGGAGTCCTGGAGACTACGAACCAGTGGATCGGTCCCGATGGCGAGTTGATCTGTAGCGATCAGCGGCGTTTAACCTTCCTGTTACTGCCTGAGGGACGCGCGATCGATTGGGATATCACGCTGCGGGCGACGGCGGGAGATCTGACCATTGGTGATACCGAAGAGGGAACGATGGGGATTCGTACACATCCGAATTTGCGTCTGGAAAACGGTGCTGGTGTGACCACGGCAAATGGTCGGGCCGTGAATAGTCAGGGTGTCCGTGGCAAAGCTGTCTGGGGACGGCGCGCCGCGTGGATCGACTACTGGGGTGACGTGGCGGGCAAGACGGTTGGGATTGCCTTGTTCGATCACGCAGCTAACCCACGCCACCCCACATGGTGGCACGCCAGACCGTATGGGCTGTTTACCGCGAATCCTTTTGGTATCGCCGATTTTGAAGGAAAGCCCCGGGGTACGGGTGAGATGACGATTCCCGCCGGCCAGAGTATCAGCTTGCATTATCGGATCGTCTTTCACGCGCACGATCCCGCGCGGGCTGGTATCAAGGCTGCGTATGATCGCTACGGAAAGCTGGCGAAAAGCCCCGTAGGGCCGCGCCCCGCACAGAAGTAGCAATACCGCGATCCCGAAGCCTGGAGTCACGATGGTCGATCAGTGATCTCGGAACGTCACGTGGGCACGCCAGTAGGCGGAAAACGCCCTGGTCTGGTCTGCGAACTGGACGACAAAGGGCCTGTTGTCTGCAATTGGCAAGATACCGTCCAGTTGGTCCGTGACGTCCTGGATGCCGCCCGCCTTTTTTAATTCGACATCATGCAATGCGATACTTCCCCGTTTTTGCTGGTTGTAGATACGGAGCTGAGCGAAGACGGATTTCCCATCGACAGTCGGAACCGTGAAGGAAGCGCGTGCTGTGGAAGTCTCGCCGCTAAGTTGCCCACTGGTTAGCGTGACAGAGCTGTAGAGGTTATTCCAGTTACCTCCCTTCCCGAGGTAGCTGACGGTCAGGCTTTCTTGTGCGCCGTCGGCGACGCGACCCGTGAGCATGATGTCGTACGTGCCGCCAATGTTAACACCATACTTTTGCGACCCCCAAACCATGTAGTTGGTGGACACTTGTTCCTTCTGGCCCACGTTCCGCGAAGCCCTGGCGTCTCTCAATGAGAGCATGTTTCCCGGTAATAGTTGCGCTTTGTGGCCAGGGCCGATTGTGAGTTCGTCACCTTGCTCGAGTGTGCCGCGGTAGGCAATGGTGTGGCTGGCCAAGGTCACTCGCGGGTTCCGGGACCCTGAGATCATTTGCAAGCGGGCCTGCAGGGGACGATTCCTCATTCGGCCAGCTGGTAACAGCAGCCAGGTGTCGCGCTGATGCCGAACGGTGTGTTGCCGGCCTTGCCCGACGGTAGTGGAGTGGTCTAACGAGCTGACCACAGGTGCCAGGGTGGCGTGGCTGAGCCTGGCGCGAAGTGTCCCGTTCTGGTAGCCCTGCCACTCGCTTCCCAGTCGCAACTTCCAGTCGAAACTGACAAACTGTTCCGGTTGCAGCAGTGGGATACGTTTGGGTTCGGGGTTCAGTAATTCTGCGGTTGCTGGCACCGTGGAGAGATCCAATGTCAGATTGTGTAGTGCGGCCCGGTTGCTATCCATCCCGAACCAAGAGGCGTTGCGCTGGTTGTAAATAATGGTAGTGATCGTGACCTCATCGCCGGGCCTGGCTTCAGCCAGGTCGCAGCGAAAAAGAATCCGGGGAGGGGCGATGCGGTTCTCCACTACGGAGGTGTTTACCTGGTTTTCGTAGCAGAAGGTACGCAACAATTCAGACTCGTTAAGGTGCAGGTAGCGTTGGACACTCTTGGCTTGGACGCGCTGATCGCCAACCTCGTCTTGTTTGAACAGGAAACT
>CAZITS010000878.1:0-2979 GCA_964542185.1 uncultured Pirellulaceae bacterium | reverse complement strand
GTTGTACACGGCCTACCGTCAGGGTGAATCGGTTGAAGTGCTGGCTCGGCGCTATGTCCGGACGCGGGCCAGTATTTATCGCATTGTCAACGAACAGCGCGCTGCGCACTTGATGCAGTTGTCGTTCAATTACATTTACAACCCAGAGTTTGATGCCCGTGATGCATCGAAAGCCATTTTGCAACCATTGCCTCAACAGGAGTCCGCAGGCCAGCGATCGCGCATGCCCAGTGGTTTGCCGCATTATCTCGCATCGCTGTATGAGGTTCCGTTGCTGTCACGAGAACAAGAGCAGCATTTGTTCCGCAAATACAACTATCTAAAGCACTGTGCCGATGCGTTGCGCAGCCAGCTTGACCTGGTGCGGCCAAAAGGGCGTTTGATGGACCAGATCGAAGAACTCTATGAGCAGGCCGTCGCTACCAAAAAGCAAATTGTACAGGCGAATTTGCGGCTAGTCGTTTCGATTGCCAAACGGCACGTCGATTTTGCCGGTGAGTTTTTTGCGCTTGTCAGTGATGGCAATGTTTCGTTAATTCGCGCGGTTGAGAATTTTGACTATGGTCGCGGTAATAAATTCAGCACGTACGCAAGCTGGGCAATCATGAAGAATTTTGCCCGGACCATTCCGGGAGAATTCAAGCATCGCGATCGCTTTCGGACCAGCTATGAGGACCTGTTTTTCAGTGAGCAAGATGAGCGTGCCGATCCCTACTCACAGGAAGTCGCACAGCAATTACGTGCCCAGCAGGTGGGCAACATCTTATCGTATCTTGACGAACGGGAGCAGAAGATTATCATCAGCCGCTTCGGTCTGGACCATACTTGCGAGCCCCAGACGCTTCATGAAGTAGGGGTGACATTGGGGGTGACCAAGGAGCGGATCCGGCAGATCGAAGCCAAGGCATTGGACAAGTTGCGTGTGGCGGCGGAGAGCGAGAAGATCGAGCATCTCGAGTAGGAATCGAGCTCGGTCGGATCGATGATCGTCGCCCGGAAGGAACAGGGGCGCCTCGAGCCAGGGGATCGATTCTAAAGGGGATTTGGCAGGCAGTTAGCTTGTACAACTACAGCACCAACGACCCAGCCGCCGGCAGTGCGTCTTGTTGGCTCGCGCCCAGGTTGGTTGCGGCACACAGTCCACTGGCAGCGTTTGCCGGGGCGGAAGAATTCGGACGGATGAGCAGCCCGCCCCGCTGGCTGGCTGTTCGCCCGGCGTGCTTGTGGCGGCTGGCGCCAGGCAGGTTCCGCGTTAGCGCTGGGGGCCTCTGAATCAGGCAATTATCGGCAGCGCCGGTGTTTTGCTCGCCTTGCAAGATGTGGAAACATCGGTATATTAACCGGTTTTCACCTCGCGGACTCTGGGCCAGCGTAGGTCAGTTGCCAGCGTAGCTCAGTTGGCAGAGCAGCTGATTTGTAATCAGCAGGTCGTGGGTTCGAGTCCCTCCGCTGGCTTAAGAGAGACGGGCAGTTTTTGCACTTGTGCGTGGGCCTTTCCGTCCAGGGCGTGGTCGTCGGGTGTCAGTAGGTTGACGAGTTAAGAGGCCAAGGGGGGTTTCCCGAGCGGTCAAAGGGGTCAGACTGTAAATCTGATGGCATCGCCTTCGTAGGTTCGAATCCTACACCCCCCACATGAGGGGATTTGGGTAGAGTTTGGATTGGATTGGATTGGGAGAGACGTTGTCGGTTGTTGATCCGCTGTAACTTTTTTTATGGTAGGCGGTTCGGGAGGCAGCCGTGCGAGGTCCTGGGAGGCGTTGGATGTAGTTGCGGGCGTAGCTCAATGGTAGAGCCACAGCCTTCCAAGCTGAAGACGAGGGTTCGATTCCCTTCGCCCGCTTTGGGCACGATTTGCTCGGTCTGAGTCTGGGTGGATGTGGACGGGGCGGACGGTGTTGTTGGCAAAGAGTTGTGTTTGGTGAGTTGGCGCTTGTGTCCTGCGGTTGCGGCGATTCTGAAAGTTGCGGCACTGGACGGCGGCACTGGGCATTGGTGCCGTTGTCAGGGTGGCTTCGCCGCTGCTGTAGCTCAGTTGGTAGAGCGCGTCCTTGGTAAGGACGAGGTCATGGGTTCAAGTCCCATCAGCAGCTCTTGGTAGTTTTGGTGTTTCGATTTATAAAAACTGGTGTAGCGACTCAAAAATCTTGCGAAGTTTCTTCCCAAATTACTGTTTCTATCAGGTGTAGAAAGCAAATGGCCAAGGCGACATACGAGCGGAATAAACCGCACTGCAACGTGGGGACGATCGGGCATATCGACCACGGAAAGACGACCCTGACGGCGGCGATTCTGGCAGTTCAAAATGCCAAGGGTCTGGCTGAAAGCAAGGGCTATGCTGATATCGCCAAGGGTGGCACGGTACGTGACGATACCAAGACCGTGACGATTGCCGTGGCTCATGTGGAGTACGAATCGGACGCGCGGCATTACGCCCACATCGATTGCCCGGGGCACGCTGACTTTATCAAGAATATGATCACCGGTGCCGCGCAGATGGATGGTGCGATCCTGGTGGTGTCTGCGGCCGATGGGCCGATGCCCCAGACCAAAGAGCACGTGTTGTTGGCGCGTCAGGTCGATGTTCCGGCGATCGTCGTGTTTTTGAATAAATGTGACCTGGTTGACGATGAGGAATTGCTCGAATTGGTTGAGCTGGAAGTGCGTGAATTGCTCAGCAAATACGATTTTGATGGTGATAATATTCCGGTGATTCAGGGTTGTGCCTTGCCTGCCTATGAGGACCCGGCCAACGAAGCCAATCAGGGTTGTATTACGGAATTGATGGAAGCTATCGATAGCCATATTCCGCAGCCGGCGCGTGAAGAGGACCGGCCCTTCCTGATGGCCATCGAAGATGTGTTTTCTATTGAGGGGCGGGGTACGGTTGCTACCGGGCGAATCGAGCGGGGTGTTGTCCATGTGAACGATGATGTGGAAATCGTCGGTTTTCACGAAGAGCCTCGCAAGACGGTGTGCACC
>CAZITS010000877.1:0-2981 GCA_964542185.1 uncultured Pirellulaceae bacterium | reverse complement strand
ACTTTGGGCCAGGTGGCTTTTGTTTTTTCTAACTAACTTTTCCCGAAATCAGATCCCTCATTTTTCAGAGCCGTACCCCTCGCACTGCACTGCAGTTTGCTGGGTAAACCTGCACCAGCCGTCGATCGACCAGGTAGGAAAGCACGTGCCCTCGGTGGGCCTGGTTGCGGAAAGACCATCATACCGCGAGACGATACACAGAGAGAGCCAACCGGTGCCGGGGGTGATTGCAGGGATAACAGGGGCGAGTCGGTCACGCCCTGTTATTGTTTGCCTGAGCGGGCGGTGCTACGATGCGTAGTTGCACAATACTGCGGCACCTTCTCTGCCATGTTCGTGATGTCGGTGTGATTTTTTGGGGAGCCGATAAGAGGTCCGCTGGGAACTTATTACGGTTCTGGCTGCGTGTATAGCCGGGGGATCTTCCCACCGGATCACACAACCCGGAACCCAGGTTCCCCCTTTATGACTGCGGGCTCTCACAAAACTCATCGCCACGGCATTGCGGTGGAGGAGTTGCCGTCAGGCACAAGTCGTTGTCGAGGTCGCTGTTGTCAGATTCTCTAGTTTCAGGGTTCCGTTGTGTCGCTCGCTGAGGAACAAGCTGAATTGACCAGGAAGCGCGAACGCCTGCTGAGTTTGCTGGCGTCGATGGAAGATGTTGCGGTTGCGTTTTCTGGTGGTGTTGACAGCGCTGTGGTTGCCCAGGCGGCACATCTGGCTTTGGGGACCCGGGCAGTGGCAGTGACGGGTTGTAGCCCCAGTTTGGCGCGAGGCGAATTGGAGGCAGCTCGACAGTTGGCTGATCAGATCGGTATCCGTCATGAGGTCATTGAGACGGAGGAATTTGGGAACGATTCCTACACGCGCAATGCGCCTGACCGTTGTTACCACTGCAAGGATGAACTGTATGGCAGGATGGAGATGTTGATTGGTCGAGTCCGTCAAGGCATTCTCGTCAACGGCGCCAACACAGATGATTTGGGAGATTATCGCCCAGGGATGCGGGCTGCTGGTGAACATCAGGTGCGCAGCCCATTAGCGGAGTGTGGGATTTGCAAACAGGAAGTGCGGGACCTGGCGTTGCATTGGGATTTGCCGGTTTGGGACAAGCCTGCTATGCCGTGCCTTGCTAGTCGCGTCGCCTATGGTGAGGAAGTCACTCCTGACCGGTTGGCAATGATTGATCGCGCAGAAATCGTGTTACGCGAGCACGGATTCCCAACAGTCCGTGTCAGATACCACAGCGGCGATTTGGCGCGACTGGAGATTCCCCTCGACGATTTTTCGCGACTGTTGCGATCCGATTTCCATTGTCATCTGAGTGCTGAACTGAAGCAGATTGGCTTCAAGTTTGTCACTCTCGACCTGGAGGGGTTTCGTTCTGGCAGCCTGAACGCTCTGGTTCCCGTCGAGCTGATGCTGCCGACTGGAAATGACGTTCCCGAGTGATCGCTGGACCAGGCTGGTTGGCGACGCCTTGGCTGTCTTGTCAGGCCGTTGCAACAGGTGGGGCGCAGCAGGCAGTAATAACCGTTGGTCGGCAGTTCTGGTACTGGAGCGGTAGCGATAGTGCTGCCATGCGGTTTTAACGTTGGCCTTGCAGACTGTGGGCCCGCGCCATGGCATCTTCGGCAAGCTGAATGAACTCCTGATTTTGTGTTCCGGCAAAGGCGCGCTGAAAAGTCACGCTCAAGGCTGTGAAAGTGAACGGATCCTGAGAATCCAGTTCACAGGCGCGCTGCCCGTGTCGGACAGCCTGTTCGTGTTGGCCCAGTTTTCCATGCACGACCGCGAGCGCCAGGTGTGCTAGCACGTAGTTGCTATCTTGCTCGATCAGAGTATCGAGTTTGCTGATACAGGCTTCGTAGCTCCCTTCGCTCTTGAGTTGTTCCGCTTCACGGTAGAGTTCTTCGACGTTTGCCATGTTCATTTCCTTGCCGGACAGTGCGCAAAGCCGAGTGTTGCGCAAAGATGCGTGCAGATATGGATAAGTACAGTTACGCAGCCAAACAACACATCGTAGCATTTTGTCGGAACCACAATCCGGTCGAACAGCGTGGAATGTCAGCTTTGTACAGATTTTTCTCCGCCTCTGGCCGGCAAAACGGCGAATCCACCTTGATTGGAATCGGCTGATTCGCAGAATGGGCACGCCTGCGCTCAGCGCACCCGGTCTCTTGACTAGTGAGAGAAAGAAGTTGACTGCAAATATTCACTCTACCGCTGTGGTTAGTGTCGATGCCGAACTTGGCAAGGACGTGACTGTAGGGCCGTTTTGTGTCATCGAAGAAGGTGTTCAGATAGGCGAAGGATGCCACCTGGCGAGCCACGTTGTTCTCAAACGAAATACCGTGTTGGGAGCCAACAACCGCATTGAAGACGGGGCTGTCCTGGGTGGTCGCCCACAGCATTTACAGGCTGCCGAGCGTACTGGAAATCTGATTGTTGGTGATCGCAATCAGATTCGTGAAATGGTGACGATTCATGCGGGTTTGCACGAGGGTGAGTCGACCCAGGTTGGCAATCAGAACATGATCATGGTGGCGGCACACATCGGCCACGACGCCTGTGTCGAAGATCATACGATACTGACGAACAATGTCCTCTTGGGTGGGCATACGCACGTTGGTCACCACGCATACCTGGCGGGTGCTTCGGCCGCCCATCAGTTCTGCCGCATTGGCTGTCATGCCATGGTCGGTGGACAGGCGGCGATCAAACGTGATGTTCCCCCCTATATGCTGGTGGACGGCCAGTCAAATGAGGTTGTGGGTTTAAATCTCGTCGGATTACGCCGGCAGGGATTTTCCGACGAAGACATTTCCCAGCTGAAGGCAGCTTATCGGGTGATTTACCGGAGCGAATTGGCCTGGAAAGAAGTGCTCGCACGTCTGGGTACGCAAAGTACGACAGGTCCTGTCCATCTGTTGACGGAGTTTCTTGCTGGTGGGGAACGCGGTTTTGTGCAGGCCCGCCGC